>JBAVQO010000595.1:0-5124 GCA_049694135.1 Gillisia sp.
CGCTGGATGAACTATACGAACAGGGGAAACTCAGCCTTTTATCGGACATCAAGACCGAAGATATTCACGTGAAAATTCGCGATTAAGGTTTATATAAGGCGTTCGCCGTGCTGAGAATCATCTAATCCCCGGTGTTCGTGATCTTCCTTCACCCGCATAGGAAGAATAAGATCGGTAATCTTGTATAAAAGCAGACTTCCGAAGAAGGTAAAAAGCGAAACGATTACCAGTGCCAGCAAATGATATAAAAAGGTGGTGGCATCTCCATAGATCAGCCCTTTATCTTTTGCAAGAATCCCGGTGAGGAGCATTCCAACAATTCCGCCAACGCCGTGGCTCGGAAAGACATCGAGAGTGTCGTCTATGGTGGTTTTCTTGCTCATTCTTATCACAAGATTGCTTACGAGGGAAGCAACAAAACCAATAAATATGCTTTGCCCCAGAGTTACATATCCTGCTGCAGGTGTTATGGCTACAAGGCCTACCACGGCGCCTATACAAGCGCCCATAGCAGACATTTTTCGGTTTAAAAACCTATCGAAGAAAATCCAGGTGATCATGCTGGTAGCTGATGCGAGATTGGTGTTGGCAAAAGCTATAACCGCATCGCCATTGGCTCCAAAAGCAGATCCCGAATTAAATCCGAACCAGCCAAACCATAAAAGTCCTGTGCCCAGTATCACGAAAGGAATGTTGGAGGGATCTTCAGAAATATTTTTTCGTTTTCCAAGATACATCGCTCCGGCGAGGGCAGCGAACCCAGCAGACATATGCACCACGGTTCCTCCGGCGAAATCCAGCACTCCCCATTTTCGGAAGATCCCTTCCGGATGCCATGTCATGTGCGCCAGTGGGGAATAAATAAAAATGGAAAACAGCACCATAAAAAGAATATAACTCCTGAACCGTATTCGTTCGGCAAAGCTTCCGGTAATAAGGGCAGGAGTTATAATGGCAAATTTTAGCTGAAAAAGAGCAAATAACAGAAACGGAATTGTCGCTGCAAAAGTAGGATTAGGAGAAATGGAAACATTTTTAAAGTTGAAATAGGTGAGAGGGTTCCCTATAATTCCATAAATATCTTCTCCAAAAGCGAGGCTGAATCCTATTAGAACCCATACTATACTTATTATTCCCAGCGCTACAAAACTTTGAAGCATGGTGGAAATGATATTTTTCCGACTAATCATTCCGCCGTAAAAGAAGGCGAGGCCAAAAGTCATGATCAGTACCATAGCACTGGCAACAATCATCCACGCAGTATCTCCCGTATTGATATTGGGCCTGGAACCGGTTATTGCGTAGGGATAGCTAAAAAAAAGGCTTATCAGCACAAGAATTAGCAGAATTATGAAGTTCATCTTTTTAGCCATGAAAGAAATTTTTATCATTATTGGTTTTGTAATTTTTTGTACAAAACCTTATTCATTCAGGCTGCTAATTTAAAAAACGGAGATAAAAATTTAAGGAAATGCCAGGATTGATGCCGATAAGTTAATAACAAATTGAAGGATTTGTATGGTAAAAGATTTGATCAATACCTGAAAATCTTTAAGATTAGAAAAAAGAAGAGCTTTTAATCGTTTATTCCTTAAAAAAGAAGAAGAAAAATCAATATCGTATAAAAAATAGGGTTACATGTAGTTGTTGATAAATTTATGGAGTGTGTACCCCTATTTTTTATGGGTTAAAGAAGAAATTAAGCGTTAATTCGAATAATACACCCCGTGGATTTACCTTCGATGCTCTTCACGTATCCATTTACAACCTTTATCATGGGTACAGGATTACTTCCCGGAAAAAAATCCCGATATTTTTCCGCAGCGTCTTCCACAAGGTCTGGGCACACTGCGTTTATACGAATTCCGTTTTCGAGTTCCAACGCAACCGCTTTCACAAAACTGTGTATTCCGCCATTTACCATGGCCGCGCTGGTGGTAAGATCTTCGGGATAGTCGGCCAGAATCCCGGTGGTAAGGGTAATGGAGCCATTTTTGGTCAGGTAATCTTTTCCGATTCTTACCAGATTTACCTGTCCCATCAGTTTGCTTTTAATGCCGATATAAAAATCTTCTTCAGAAAGATTTTTGAATTTATCCCACTTGGCTTCCCCGGAAATATTGACAATGGCATCCACTTTTCCCACTTTTTCGAACAGCTTACGGATTTCTTCCGAATCGGCAAGATCCACCTGATAATCTCCGGAATTCTTTCCCACCACCGTTACCTCATGTTTACCCTTTAGTTCCCGGACCACTTTTTTACCGATGGTGCCGGTACCTCCAATAACAATAATTTTCATGATTTTTTCTTTTTATTACAC
The DNA here is from genome assembly GCA_049694135.1 of Gillisia sp. GTDB lineage: Bacteria > Bacteroidota > Bacteroidia > Flavobacteriales > Flavobacteriaceae > Gillisia. The sequence continues at coordinate 2,324 of JBAVQO010000595.1, forward strand.
TGGCTTGAAAGTTACATGACTTCTTTTATTTTTTTCTTCAAAAGAAACCAATTTACGGGATAGGCGGTTAAAAATCCTAAAAGCATGGCAATCTGCATCATAAACCAGAACAGCGGTTTCGTGGCTTCCAATTCGTGCTTAAAAATAACAAAAGTAGCGATGGCCATCCAGCCATACATCCCTATCTGCCAGGAAGTAAGCGACAAGGTATCTGCTTTTACGGCTGCTTTTATACCTTCTTTAGGCGAAAGGTTTTTCATGGGCTTTATCGAGAAGTACTGAAAAATAATTCCGATGGCAAAAGCCAAAACGTAATCTACCGCCCAGGATCCAAAGATTTTTTTTCCGAAGAGGTATAAAGGCCAGAGCAACAAAATCCCTTCGGCTACAATGTCGCCAAGAGTGCATCCGCTACCACAATGCAACGCACCTACGATTACACTCTGCCAGAAAGGTTTCTTTTTGTTTGGAGGTTTTTCATCGTTTTCTTTTGCTTTCATTACCACTTTTTTAGTCGATTTCCGGCCGATGGTAAAATACACGAGAAGCGCCAGTGGCCCGGCATAAAGACCTGTCACGGGATATACGATATTCATAATCATCATGTGCTGTGGGTGGCTCAAAATATCGATGAGAATAATAAGAGCGGAAATCAGCCCTATTACAAGAGAAATAATGGCGATGGTATGTAAATCCATGGTTCTTTATATTGGCTAGGTTTTTCAATATAAAATCAAAGGATAGAACTGCCAGTTAAAAATCTCCTAAATTTCGTACAGGAGAGCGGGCCTTTTGCGGTGGTCAAATCTTTTGAAAATGGCAGAACAAAAAGTTTTGTGTGGTGTTAAAAGGTGTAGTATGATTAACCTTTAAGCAGCGTTGAACTTTAAAGCCTTCGAAGCGTTGGAAAAGTGTTTTGGAATCGTATTGCTTTATTTCAAGTCCGCTGCATTTTGTAGGACCTTCTTCTGAAAAAACACCTATAATTAAATGCCCGGTAACCACTTTTGAAACCAGTTCCCGGTATTTTTCTGTTTGCCATTCTTCAGTAAGAAAATGGAAAGCCGCCCGGTCGTGCCATATTTCATATTTTTCTGCAGGATTATAATCTAGAATGTCGCTTATTATCCATTTCACTTTTTCTGCTTTTTTGCCTAACCGTTGTTTAGCTTTTTCAACTGATTTTTCTGAAATGTCCAGTACGCTTACATTGGTAAAGCCACGATCTAGGAGATAATCCACCAATTTGCTGTCGCCACCGCCAATGTCGATAATGGCAGCCGATTTAGAGACATTCAAATCATCAATAAAATCGAGAGAAGTTTGTGGAACGTCCTGAGTCCAGCTAACCTCTTCAGGGTTTTTTGTGTTGTAGATATTTTCCCAATGTTCTTTTCGAGTAGTCAAACTTTATTCATTTTTATAAATATGACCGTCTTTCATTACAAAACCTACATTTTCCATCCTTTTTATATCTTCGGAAGGATCTCCTTCAACAGCAATAATATCTGCCAGATAGCCTTTTTTAAGATTTCCCACTTTATCCATATGAAAATATTTCGCATTTATTGAAGTAGCTGACTTTAGAACCTCGAGAGGTTTCATTCCATATTCTACCAGTAATTCCATTTCCCGGTAATTTTCACCATGAGTAAAAACGCCCACATCTCCTCCAAAAAGAATCGTGACTCCTGCTTTTAGGGCATTTTTGAAAGATTCTTTTTTGGAGGTTATTCTTTTGGGTTCCGGATCGATTCCCTTGCGCCAGCCATTATATCTTTCGATGGCATCTCCTGCAGCCACAGTTGGGCACAGGGCAATTCCTTTTTCTTTCATGAGCTGAAAGACTTCCGGAGTTCCATTATCTCCATGTTCAATGGTTTCTACTCCTCCTTCTATGGCTCTTCGCATTCCTTCTGCAGTAGTAGCGTGAGCAGTTGCATAAGTTCCTGCAGATTCTGCCACATTTACCATGGCCTTTATTTCTTCCACCGTAAAAGTAGGCATAGACGGAGCTCCGGGTTTCCAATGATAATCGGCATAAATTTTAACGACATCAGTACCATTTCCTAACTGGCGGCGTGCAGTTCGGGTTGCTTCCTCTACGCCAGATACTTCATCGGCCCCCAACGGCACGTGAACTGCATCGTAAAAGCCTTTGGGGCCATACGCTCCGGTAGCCACAATAGCAGGCCCGGCTACCTGTAACCGCGGGCCGGGAATAATACCTTCTTCTATAGTCTTTTTAATGTAAACATCGCTATATCCCGCCCCTTCGGTTCCTAAGTCCCTCATAGTTGTAATTCCCGCCATCAGTGAATTTTTTACATGGACGGTTGCCCGGATAGAGCGTTCTACTGGCGATTCCTTTAATACCTGATCGTTCCAGCCGGTTTCATTATAGGGATGTAATAAAATATGGGAATGGCCTTCAATAATTCCCGGCATTAAGGTTTTTCCATCTAAATTGATAATTTTGGCACCTTCCGGAATGGAAGTACTTTTTTCGGGTCCAGCATACGTGATTTGATTATTTTCAACGATCACAATCCAGTTTTTATGAAGCGTTTCTCCGTCAAAAACCTGTTGAGGTTTTAAGACAGTTTGCGCATAGGAAACAGAAATGGAAAGAAAAAAGACTAAAGAAAGAAACTTGAGCTTCATAAATAAGAGGAATGTTTTTTTTCTTTTAAAGATATATAGATTTAAAAGAAAAGCCGGCCGCACAGGTAAAAATTGTGCGGAAAAGGAAGTTTTTAAACCAGAATTTTTTTTAAGTTATACGTACAGGAGAATGATAG
>JBAVQO010000596.1:0-3966 GCA_049694135.1 Gillisia sp.
AGTAACCGTGGAGATGTAACCCTTTATAATTGTTCTGCTTACGACAATGGTAAAAAGAACTATTCCTTTGGAAGTACAAACCAGGTTGGGAAATTGACTATCAAGAATTCTGATGTGTTGGGAGATGCAGGAAGTTTTAATGCCGATGTAACAGATATCTCCAACAACAGCTGGATGGATGGTATAAATGCGAGTGTCGATGATTTTGAAAGTTTGGATTATTCTGAATTGCTTGCGCCCAGAAAAGCAGACGGTAGTCTTCCGGATGTGAGTTTCTTCCATTTGGTTTCCGGCAGCGATTTAATAGATAAAGGAGTAGATGTTGGCTTGCCTTACAACGGGGCAGCCCCAGATCTTGGAGCTTTCGAACATTAACCTTGTATTGTTGAAATGAATATTTATTAGAATCACAATGGAAATCTGAGAGACTGTAGAAGAGAAGTACGGGCCCTACCTCGTGATCTGCAGTCTCCGGAACCATTGTTCTTGATTCGGGTCTTTTTATTCGGAAGAGAAAAATCAGAAGTAAATGAACGCTTCTTAAATTCGGAAATCCGGAATTTTTTTTTACATTTAGTGCAATCGATTACAAAAAAGAAAAAACAATGAAAATTCCTTTTAAAAACCGACTTATAATCCTCCTTTTTATCGCCTGTGGAGCAATGGCTTCCTGTAAAGGCGGGGATGCTCATAATGATTCTGTGGCCTCTCAACAGGTAGAAAAGGATTCTGTTTGGCAGGTCGCCGACCAGATTGTTCACAACATAAAGATTCCTTCCTTTCCGGATAAATCATATTCGATTCTCGATTATGGTGCAAAAGCCGATGGAACATCAAATAATTCCGAAGCATTTAAAAAAGCCATAGCCGCCTGTTCAGAAAACGGAGGCGGAAAAGTGGTAGTTCCCGCGGGAAAATTCTTAACTGGTCCTATTCATCTTAAAAGTCATGTAAATCTTCATTTGGAAAAAGGAGCGGAAATATTGTTCAGCACCAATACCGAAGATTATTTACCTCTGGTACATACTTCATATGAGGGGAACGAGCTAATGAATTATTCCCCACTGATCTATGCTTACGGGCAAACCGATATTGCGGTAACAGGCGAGGGAACTTTTAATGGACAGGCAAATAACAGCAATTGGTGGTCCTGGAGCGGAAAAGAGGAATACGGGCATAAAAAGGGAGAAACTTCTCAAAATGATGACAACAATTTGCCCGCTTTAAGGCAGATGAGCGCAAATAACGTGCCTGTTTCTGAAAGAAAATTTGGTGCCGGACATAAAGTGCGTCCTTCTTTTTTTGAAGCTTTTGAATGCAAGAATGTTCTTGTAAAGGGAGTTACTTTCACCAATTCCCCTTTTTGGATCATTCATCCTATTAAGTCTGAAAATGTGACTGTAGACGGAGTTACCGTAAAAAGTCACGGTCCCAATAACGATGGTTGCGATCCAGAATATTCTAAAAATGTGCATATCACCAACTGTGTTTTTGATACCGGAGACGACTGTATCGCGATAAAATCTGGTAGGAACGAAGATGGCCGAAGAGTGGCCATTCCGAGCGAAAATATCGTGATCGAAAATTGCAATATGAAGGATGGTCATGGCGGCGTGGTAATAGGTAGTGAAATTTCCGCTGGAGTTCGAAACGTTTTTGTTCGAAATTGTAAAATGAACAGCCCCGAATTAGAGCGTGCTATCCGCATAAAAACCAATACTACGCGAGGCGGAACAATAGAAAACCTGTATGTAAAAAATGTTGAAATAGGGCAGGTAAAAGAAGCGGTTCTAAAAATCAACACGCATTACGGCATTTATGACAATAATGAAGGCAATTTTATGCCGGTAATAAGAAACATAAACCTTGAGGATGTAACGGTCGAAAAAGGTGGAAAATACGGAATCCTTATTACCGGAAGGAAAGAATCTCCGGTTAAGAATGTGACGTTAAAGAATGTGACGATAAAAGGTGCTGAAACACCTGTTTCTATAGAAAATTCAGATCCTGTAAAGTATATCAATACAACGATCAACGGCAAAAAATATTGACTTTTGGTTTAGTTAATGTTTGTTTAGTGGTGTAAGGGAGGTTTGGAACACGCTGGTGTTCCAGGCTTCTTTTACTAAAAAAAAATTCCAAAATGAATCTTATGAAAAAAACACTTTTAATTCCTGCACTGGCATCTTTGCTTATCATTTCCTGTAATAACAACAAGAAAGGAGATGAAAATAATCAAGACGCTGTAGTTAACGATTCTGTTCAAAACGATACTACCGGAACCTACGCCGAACTTTCCATCAAGGAAGGTGGGCAGTGGGAAGGAAGAAAATATAAAGGCGGAACTTTCAAAAATATCGATACCCTTACGCTTCCTTCAAGTCATACCGATCATTCGTTCTATATCCGTTACGAAGGGCCGGGTTGGGAAAACAGCAATATAGCATACCGAATGTACCTGGACTGGAGAAATGCGATCGATATCTTCGGAAAAAGAGTTGATACCCTGGTCTTGCCGTATGTTGGCCAGGACAATTTCGATTCGTACCATGAAAGCGCTCCGTGGGGGCAGGATATTCTTCATTCCGGGAAAGCCCTTGGAATCGGAGGTTTCGGGAGATATATGAATGATACGGTAGCGCATTTTAGAAAAGTTTCCAAAACCTTTGCGAAGGTTAACAACAATAAAGAAAATGCATCGGTAACCATCAACTATAGCGACTGGAAAACAGGCAACAAAACTATCGATTTGGATGCGACCATCAGTATTGCACCAAAAGATAGGTATATGAAGGTGCAGTTGGATCCTTCCGCAGAAATTGAAGGTTTGTGTACCGGCATCGTAAAAGTGGACAGCATCGCAACGATCAATAAAAAGAGTGAAAGCGGGAAATGGGCTTATGTAGCGACCTACGGAGCTCAGACTCTGGTGAATGATTCAGACAAGCTTGGAATGGCTCTTTTTTATAAAACCGATGAAGTTGAAAAACTTACCGAAGGTCCAGATGATCATTTGGTGATTTTTAAACCCACCAGCAACGAAATTACCTATTATCTGCTTTCTGCCTGGAGCGAAGAACCGGACGGTATTACCACTAAAGATCAGTTTTTAAATGATCTGGATAACAAACTTCAAACTCTCGATAACAACGGAGAATTAAACGGTAAATAATGGGTTTTGATTCAGTAAAAAAGCTTTTTTTAGGTCTTACAGTGGTTGTTTTTTCAGCTTGTGGTAATGGAAAGAAATCTTCGGAAGAAGCTATAAACATTTCTTCTACGGGTACAGATGTTAGTATTCCCAAAGATGCAAAATGGTCTACCAGGATGATGCTTTCGGAAATGCACCGCTTTCCACACGCCTGGATGCTGGATTTTAATGATAAGCCGAAATGGAGTTACACCAACGGACTTGTTTTAAAAGCGGCAAAAGGAGTTTACACGAATACCGGCGAAGAAAAGTTCTATGATTATATTCAGGATTACGCCGACGAAATGATCGATTCTACAGGGACTATTAAAACTTATAGTCTGGAAAAGCAAAACCTGGATATGTTGAATTCAGGAAATATTTTGTTATATCTCTTTCCAAAGACCCATAAAGAGAAATATTTGAGAGCCCTATTAACCCTGCGCAGCCAAATTGATACCCAGCCAAGAACACCCGACGGTGGCTTCTGGCATAAAAAAAGGTATACCAATCAGATGTGGCTGGATGGCCTGTATATGGCGGAACCTTTTTATGCGCATTTCACGCAAATGTTTTCCAAAGGGCAGGAAGCTGAAAAGGCTTATAACGATATTGTAAACCAATTCTCTTTGATAGAGCAACACGCAAAAGATCCTAAAACTGGCCTTCTTTACCACGGATGGGATTCCAGCAAAGAACAAAAATGGGCAAATAAAGAAACAGGAACTTCGCCTAATTTCTGGTCGCGTGCGATGGGCTGGTATGGAATGGCCCTG
>JBAVQO010000597.1:0-4413 GCA_049694135.1 Gillisia sp.
ATACCACCCTTTCAAAATTTCCGAAGAATTCAAAAGATTTGCTTCAATTTTCGCCCTGGGAAACTCTTATTTCTATATCGTGAATCTCCATGATTTCACCCTCGACTATATTTCAGAATCTGTAAAAGGCTTCGTGGACAAAGAGGTTAAGGATATTGAGATGGAAGACTTATTGCAAACTTTAGTGCCCGAAGAAATGGAGATCATAAACCTTAAAAGCAGGATTATAAGCGATTTTTATACTTCTTTTTTAGAAAAGGACGAGGTTCTGAAATATAAAAACATATTTTCTTACCGTATGAAAGATGCCGACGGAAAATTAAGAACAATGTTATACCAGGCATTCCCTTTGAGTGTCTCAGAAAACAGCAGGCCCGAACATGTGTTTTGTATACAAACAGACATTTCCCATCTTAAGGTGAACAGCACAAACGAAGTTTCTTTTGTTCACATGAAAGGCGGAAAATGTTATTTTAATATTGATATTTCCAAAGGTGAATTTTCGCCAGACGAAGGAAACACCAGCGACGATTTTTCGGAACTATTAACCGAACGCGAAATACAGGTGATCAGGAAATTATCCAGAGGATTAAAGGCAGAACAAATCGCTGAAGAACTGCATGTATCCCCTCACACCATCAAAACCCACAGACGAAATATATTGCAAAAAAGCGGGTGCACCAATACTACCGAGTTAGTGGCAAAGTGCCTTATAAGCGGTATAATTTCTCCGGGTCTGAATTAACAACAAGCCACGGTTTCCGGTTCTTTCTGATACTGACTATTGATATAGCCATAACCGCACCAGATCCAGCAGTTTTCCGATATTAACGGGTTTTGTTAGATAATCGTTAGCACCGGCTTCAAGGCTTTTGGCCTTATCTTCAGGCATGGCTTTAGCGGTTAAGGAAATAATAGGTAAATTCTTATAAGCAGCATATTTCCTGATTTCCGTAGTAGCTTCATAGCCATCCATAACAGGCATCATTACATCCATTAGCACTATATCTATGTTTTTTTCCTGTTCCAACTTCTCGATCGCCATTTTACCGTTATCTGCAACTGTAACTTTCATTCCTGAATCTGACAGTGCTTTAGAAAGAGCGTAAGAATTACGGCCATCATCGTCTACCACCAAAACTTTTTTATCTTTTAGAACATGTTTTGGATCGTGCAGTTCTGTCAATATCTTTTTTTGCCGGGCAGAAAGTTTATCTACGTCATTATGAATAAATAAAGAAACCTCATCTAAAAGCAGTTCCGGTGAAGCGGCATATTTTAAGAGAAAAGTATCTGCAAATTTGTCCAGTTTTTTTATTTCAGATGCAGTTATTTCCTTTCCGGTATAAACTATAACGGGCAGATCTTTGTTTTCTGAATTCGATTTTAGTTTTTCCAACAATTTGAACCCCGTAAGGTCTTCAAGATGAAGATCCAGAATTACAACATCAAATCTTTTGGACGTCAATTCCTTTAATCCCTCTTTTCCTGACTCGGCATTAGAAATATTTAGTTCTTTATTTTTCAGAATATTTTCAACGGTCTTTACAGTTGAAGCGTCACTTTCAATAATCAACAATTCTTTTGTACCTGTTGTTTGTACTTTTTCTATTTTCTGAATCGCGTTGGTAATATCTGTATGGGAAACCGGTTTTAAAATAAAGCCTATTGCTCCTTTTTTAAGTGCTTCCCGGCCTTCATCTTCTGCAGACATATAATTTACAGGGATGTGCCGGGTTTTTAAGTTGAACTTTAAATGATCCAGCACAATAAGCCCTTTCATATCGGCTAACTGCTCATCCAGGATGATACCGTTAGGTTGATATTTCACCGCCAGCTTCATTCCCTCTTTCCCATCTTTAGCAAAAAGCAATTTATATTCCTGCTTTTCAACAATCTTTTTTATGGCTAAGCAGAAGTTTTTGTCATCATTAATAATCAACAGGGAAGCATCAGAAACTTTTAAATTTTCCCGGTCATCATTGATATAGGTTTCCAGAACCTCTTCCGTATTATTCTCTGTTAACGCCTTCGGTTCCCGGGGAGTGGAGTTAAGGCGTTTTGGTTCTGTATACGAGGAAATGGCATCATCCATTTCTTTTATAGGTGCCTTTGTAAGATCTACCGGAATATAAACTGTAAATACGCTTCCCTTACCTTCTGAACTGTCAATATGAATTTCGCCTCCTAATAATCTCGACAATTCTCTGGAAATGGTCAATCCAAGACCCGTACCACCATACTGCCTACTGGTGCCTCCTTCCGCTTGTTGAAAAGCTTCAAAAATCATCATTCGTTTTTCTTCCGGAATTCCAATCCCGGTGTCGGTTACCGCTATTTCCAAAACTTCTGATTTGGGCAAAGTAATTTCCCGAAAAGCAACTCTGGCTTCCGGTTTTCCAATCGAAACGTTCACCGAACCTTTCTGGGTAAATTTAATTGCGTTGGAAATAAGATTTTTTATAATTTGTTCTAATCGCTGTCCATCGGTTATAATTCGGTCAGGTGCAGTCGACTTGCAATGAATAGTGAATTTTAACTTTTTCGTCTTTGCCAAAGGCTCGAACTGATTTTGTAAATTGTTTACAAGGTTCTCCACGAGAACTTCTTCAGGATGAATTTGTAGTTTTCCGGCTTCTACCTTAGACAGATCCAGAATATCATTAATAAGATTAAGCAGCCCCAGTCCTCCTTCATAAATAATACTGGCTGCTTTCTGTTGATCTTTATAAAGATTTCCTTTAGTATTGTCGCTCAGGTCTTTAGAAAGAATCAGAAGACTGTTAAGTGGCGTTCTTAATTCGTGAGACATATTGGCCAGGAATTCCGATTTGTATTTACTGGCTAACTCCAATTCCTCTGCTTTTCGCTCTACTTCTACCCTGCTGAATTGCAGATCCTCTTTCTGCATCTCCAAATCTTTGGTCTTAGATTCGAGATCGTCATTCGCCATCTGTAATTCCTTACTCTGAATTTTTAATTTTTCCTGTTGTTTCAACAACTCTTCAGACTGTCGCTGTGATTCTTCCAACAGGTCTCTCATCTTTTCCCTATCCAAGGAAGAATTTGTTGTAATAGCAATGTTCTCTCCTACCGACCGAACCAGCTCTAACTGATTGTCGTTAAAAGGTTTGAAAGACCCAATTTCAATCACTCCTTTTACTTCCCCGTCGATAATAAAGGGCTGTACCAAAATGTTCTTCGGCTTTCTTTCTCCCAATCCTGAAGACACGCTTATGTAATCTCTGGGAATAGAAGAAAGAACAATCGCTTCTTTTTCCAGGGCAGCCTGTCCAACAAGGCTCTCACCAAATTCAAAAGTAGTTTTAAGAGATTTCCTTTGAGTAAATGCATAAGAAGCGGTCATTCTTAGACGTTTCTTATCGTTTTCTTTTTCAGTGAGATAAATTATACCCACCTGCCCATCCAGGTATTTCGTTAAATAAGAAATGATATTTTTAGACAAGGTTAATAAATCCTGTTCCCCACGCATTCTGTCGTTGAGTCCTGCCTGTCCGGTCTTAATCCATGCTTCATTTTCATTCTCTTCTGAAATTCTTTTCAGGTTCTCGGTCATGGTGTTCAAAGCGATACCCAATTGGTCGGCCTCACTTCGAAGCGGCATCTCGATGGCAAAGTTTCCTTCTGCAATAGTGTTTGCCGCTTTTACAATGGTTGTGAAAGAGTCAACCATCGCATTAATATTATTCTTAAGCTCTTGTACTTCTCCTTTTACCTCCACGTCAATCTTTCTGGAGAAATCTCCACGTGCAAGAGCGGTAGATACCCCTGCAATATCCCGTACCTGAGATGTAAGGTTGCTCGCCATTTGGTTCACATTTTCGGTAAGATCTTTCCAGGAACCTGCTACGTTCGGCACTTCGGCCTGTCCTCCCAAGATACCTTCTGTTCCCACTTCGCGGGCAACATTGGTTACCTCATCTGCAAAAATGTTAAGGGCATCCACCATCCTGTTAATGGTAGTAGAAAGTTCTAATACTTCTCCTCCTTTTCCCTGTTCTGAGATTTTTTGTGATAAATCTCCATTCGCCACAGCAGTTGTTACGGAGGCAATCTCCCGCACCTGCGTGGTCAGATTACTTGCCATGGTGTTTACATTATCGGTCAGGCCTTTCCAGGTACCTGCTACGTTGGGCACTTTTGCCTGACCTCCCAGCATTCCTTCGGTTCCCACTTCCCGCGCAACCCGGGTTACCTCTGCGGCAAAAACGTTCAGCGAGTCCACCATCTGGTTAATAGTGTCTTTTAATTCGGCAATTTCACCTTTTACATCGATAGATATTTTTTGAGAAAGATCCCCGTTCGCTACTGCCGTTGCTACGTTGGCGATTTCTCTCACCTGGCTGGTAAGGTTACTCGCCATAGTATTCACATTACCGGTAAGATCCAGCC
>JBAVQO010000598.1:0-2086 GCA_049694135.1 Gillisia sp.
CCTTTAGGACTTTCAACGAAGTTATTAAAAACCGCGAGATTTCTTCACAGCGCATTTGCACGTATTTAAGAGAAAGAACCAGATACGAGGTAAGGCTTCAGATTTTGCATTTTTTATTCAGCATCGCTCAGGCCGATGGGAATGTTTCTGAAAAAGAGCTGGCAAAGCTATCAGAAATCGCCGGATACCTTAGTTTAAGCCGAAGAGAGTTTGAAAGCATAAAAGCCATGTTCTTTAAAAGTGCCGATAACGCGTATAAAATTCTTGAAGTAGAGAAATCTGCATCTGACGCTGAAGTTAAGAAAGCCTATCGCACCATGGCCAAAAAATACCATCCAGATAAACTTACCCATATGGATGAAGCCTACCGTAAAGGAGCCCAGGAAAAATTCACCAAAGTCCAGGAGGCTTACGAACAAATCCAGAAGGAGCGGGGAATGTAGCTATTAAGGTTTCTGAGAAAAGATTTAAAAGAAAGTTTTGCCTTTTTTGTATTTTTAGATGAATCTAAAAATATTTTTTATATCGCTAATAATTTATACTTTTGAATAATTGCTATTTCTATGACTTTTTCTGAAGAAAATTATTTGAAAGCTATTTTTCATCTGGAACATCAATATGAAAAAGGTGTTCCTACCAATGCCATTGCAGACAATATGGACACCAAAGCCTCTTCTGTAACCGATATGGTTAAAAGGCTTTCACGAAAAAAGTTACTCGCTTATAAAAAATATCAGGGCGCAAAATTAAATGAAGAAGGAAGAAAACATGCTTTAAATGTAATTCGAAAACACCGTTTATGGGAGTGTTTTCTGGTTGACAAATTACATTTTTCGTGGGATGAAGTTCATGTAATTGCCGAGCAGCTGGAACATATTCAGAGTGAAAAATTAACCGATAAACTCGAAGTTTTTCTGGGTTTTCCTGAAGTAGATCCCCACGGGGATCCTATTCCCGATAAGCAGGGGAAATTTGCAAAAATTTCTAAAGTGCTTTTATCAGATTGCGAAAATGGACAGCGTGGGGTCTTTACAGGAGTAAAAGATTCTTCGGTTTCATTTCTTCAATACCTGGATAAAAGAGCGATCACATTGGGTACAGTACTTACCATTCTCGATACCGAAGAATTCGATCAGTCAAGAAAAATCGAAAATCAGGGCCAGGTACAATCTATTTCCTATAAAACCGCATCTAATTTATATTTAAAATTATTGCCAAAGGATGGAGAATAAACATAGCCATAAATCGCTGGAAGAAGTCCACGGTACAGTAAATACCGGAGGAAATAAGTCTTTTTGGAAAAAAATTATGGCTTTCCTGGGTCCTGCCTACCTCATAAGCGTTGGGTATATGGATCCGGGAAACTGGGCTACCGACCTTGCAGGAGGAAGCCAGTTTGGATATTCGCTTTTATGGGTGTTGTTAATGTCTAATATTATGGCCCTGTTGCTTCAGAGTTTATGTGCAAGGCTTGGAGTGGTAAGGGGTCGGGATCTCGCACAGGCTTCCCGAGAAGCATATCCTATGTTTGTTAACTTCATTTTATATGTATTAGCCGAAATTGCTATTGCCGCCTGTGATCTGGCAGAGGTAATAGGTATGGCTATAGGTTTAAATCTTCTTTTTAATCTTCCTATGGTATGGGGCGTTTCCATTACCGTTTTAGATAGTTTTTTATTGCTGTTTTTACTGAATAAAGGTATTAGAAGAATGGAGGCCTTTATTGTGGGGCTTATTTTGGTAATAGGACTTTCTTTTTTAGTAGAAATGTTTTTCGCGCACCCGCAGATGAATGAGGTCCTAACCGGTCTTATTCCTTCCCTGCCAGGTAATACTGCCTTGTATATTGCCATAGGTATAATTGGAGCCACGGTAATGCCCCATAATTTATATTTGCATTCTTCGCTGGTACAATCCCGAACAATTAAACGGACAAAACAGGGCATTAAGCAGGCAATACGATTCAACTTTATAGATTCTGCCATTGCTCTTAACCTGGCATTTTTTGTGAATGCAGCAATTCTTATTCTGGCGGCTGCCGTTTTTTATAAGAATGGAATGTATGAAGTAGCCGAAATTCAGGATG
>JBAVQO010000599.1:0-5295 GCA_049694135.1 Gillisia sp.
GCGTTAGGAAATTACTAAAACTCTTCTATTTCTGTTTCCCGTCTTCGCTTTTGAAGATTTTTTCCAATCCGTCATAAGCGGCGAGATGTAAAGCGTCGCCGTGATCTTTATCTTCAAAAAATTGAAAATAAATAGAGGAATTTTCTGGATTTGCTTTTTTTAACTTCTCAAATAACTGCCGGCGTCTGTTTGCATCACTTCCTCTTCGTTTCCAACGGCTATGTAAACCGTTTTTTCAGCAGAAGATTTACTGAGAGTATAGGTTAAAAGAGATTCATCGTCCCACCATAAACTCGGACTCACGATCAAATAATTGTCGAAAAGATTGGGTTCTTTAAACAGGATTTCTACTGCCAAAAGTCCGCCGAGAGACTGCCCAATAAGGGTCTTTGTTTCTGAAGTTTTATAGGTTTTCTCGATCAAAGGCTGCAATTCGAATTTTAAAAAATCTATAAATTTCGCCGAACCTCCGGTAGAAGGATAAGCGCTTTTGTCCTTTTTGTTGTGGGTGGGAAAGGTGAAATCCCGCTGCCTGTCGATATTTGCAATTCCCACGACGATAGATTTCGGCATCAGTTTTATCCAGGAAAAAGAACCGAATTGTACAAGACCTGAAATGTGAATAAAATCTTCATCTTTCGACCCGTCCAGAAGATATATCACGGGATAAGGTTTTACCGAATCGCGGGAGAAACCTTCAGGAAGGTAGATATTCAGAAGGCGATCTTCTTTTAAAATATCGGAATGAATCTTTAAAGTTTCACCGATTATAAAAGGCTCTTTAGCCAGAACTTTTGCAGGATTTTGAGCGTAATTCTTCAAGCTCAACATCAAAATAAAGAAAAGCAGGAGTTGTTTTTTACTAATCATACAGAAGAAATAAATTCACCGGGAAAGATACTCAATTCTGAAAGCAAAATGACTTCCGGAAGTTCAGTGAGACAACTGATTAAATAAGCTCATATTATCTACAATTCCTCTTTCTGCCTTCACCAAACCTTCCTCAATTTCTAAAATGGTGATTCCCTGCACCTTCACTTTTTTACCAGTGGAGGAAAATCCGAAGATTTTTCCATTTTTATGAGTCCCACGGTAATTCCAGACAACCGTAACCCTATTTTTGGCGTCATTAGGAATTATTTCTGTCAGGCTAATCTGAATATCAGGGAAGTATGAGTAGGTCTGTTTTAGCAGGTCCTTGTAATTTTCCACCGCTGTTATGGGGTTTTCAAAATGAGTATAATCTACAACCAGGTTCTTGTGTGCAACCTTATCCAGCCGATCCTGATTGTTTGAATTCCAAATCGACATATAACTCTCCGCAATTTCTTTCAAATTTCTTCCCATTCTCAATTTTAGTTTTCACGCCAGTTTCTGGTGATCTCTACCGGCTCCAAAGTTCCATTTATTTCACCATCCGTCTGAATTAATTCATGTGCATCTGGCCCGTGGCGATCATCCAGTGATGGGTCTGATGATGCGCACCTTCTGCTAAAATTCCTATATATCCTAAAGCTCTTACTTTCGGCACTTCCTCTTTTGCGGGGGTGGTCACGGTAATTAAATAACTATCCCCCTGCGGTGTTACTTCCATATCCCAGTTCTTTTCTTTTTTAAGCATCATGGGGTGCATTTTAAAAAGTCTTTTCAAGGCCTCATCGGCTCTGGGACTTTGCGGTTTTACCAGGATTTGTGTTCCATTTTCTACGGGAGTTTGAGAGATTACCTCAACTTCTTCGGTGAAAGCTTTCATGTCCAGCAAATGCTGGCGCAAAGCCTCAATATTTACCTGGGACCAATCGGTGGTAGAGTCTTTTTCTAACTCATAAACCACTTCTTGTATGGTGCCAAAAATTTCATTTCCGGGCATTGTTAACGGCGACTTCTTCATTTGATGTTGCTGTCCAAAACTAAGCATTGGGCAAATTAGAATAACCAGAAACAAATAATATAAGATTGGGTTTTTCATGGGTGACATAATTTAAGAAAGTGCTTTAAAGATATTAAAAAATGCCTTTTCTGGTTTCACCAAACTTCCTGTACCTCCTGAAGAATTTTCTGGCCTTCATTTTTTATCCAGCTTATCTGGTTGTAAAATTCCTTTAAGCTTTAAACCTTACGAAACTTAAGATTTTTTATTCCACCAACATCACTAATTTTTTTCCTTTCGTCTGATTGCTTTCTAATAATTGATGTGCTTTTTGTACGGTTTCCACACTTAAATTCCCAACTATATTTATTTCTGTTGAAGTAATTATATTCTCATTTACTTTATCAAAAATCTCTTTCAGGGCATTCCCGTAAAATTCAAGCTTTTCCGGATCATTTATTAACATCATCGCATAGTTGGCAATATTTACAACTGTTGTGGCTTTATCAAACAAAAGATCCCGGGCATTTTTGGTGGCTAGAAAAGCCACATTTATATAAGTTCCAAACACAGCAGTGAGTTCTGCACATACTTCAGACATCTTCCCACCTACCAGGTCGATAGAATATTCGAAATACTCGTTGTTATTTTTTTCTTTCAGGATCTTAAGGATATTTCCGGTTCTATAATTTATAATGTTATCTTCCCTAAGTCCAATATTTTTCAAATGATTGATACTTTCATTGTTTCCTGCAGTGGTATAAATATTTTTATTCCCATTTGCCAATAACAATTTAATAAGAATTGTTCCAACGCCGCCGGCACCTCCGGCAATAAATATTGATTTGTTTTTAGGGATTCCGGCTCTGTAAAAAATTTGTAAAGCGGTCATTCCCACATTCGGAATTGCTGTAGCTTGTGCAAAAGATAAACCCGGCGGATTTTTAGCGAGTAATTTTGCCGGCACACTAATAAACTCTGCATAGGTTCCGTTGGAGGCCAAACTTCCTACATAGGCCGACACCTTATCTCCCACCGCAAATGAATTTACGTTTTTACCTAACCTGAGTATTTCTCCGGAAAATTCCCTGCCTAATATAGGTGATTTTAATAATTTGCTTTCAGAAGACCCCTTGCGCATTTGATAATCGATAGGACTAAAGGCCGTGGCTCTTATTTTAATAAAAACCTCATCAGGTTTAAGTTGTGGCCGTGCAACTTCTTCAAGTCGAAAATTTTCAACTCCTCCAAAATCCTTTAATATAATTGCTTTCAATTTGCGTTTTTAAAATTAATGCCAAAGCCCCGCATAAAACCGGTAGTAAGTATGAGCAACAAATTCTTCAATTTATCTCGATACTTATTCAGGGTTTGACCCTTTAGTAGTCTTATACGGGGATGCTTCCTGGCTTTTATGCCTTTTTCATTTAGATGGTGCAACTTCCATCGCAACTTTCAGTTGTTTTTTCCACTTCTGCATTAATACCGTCATTGCCTTCCCATTCTTTCATTGTCTCTGGTGCCGGCCTTGCATTCTTACCATCTCCATAGACTGTGGCGGAACCATGGGTGTAAAAGGCTTCCCAGTCTACTCCCTGTGGGTCTGTGATCCAGGATTTCTGGCTTTTTGAATAGCAACAGGTACATTCTCCTTCTTCAAATATCTCTCCTTTTGCTTTTTCCATATTAGCATACACCACCTGTAATTCTTCTGCACTATCTACCTGTAAGCCGAGATGCTCTATTCCGGTTTCTGAATGACCTGATGAAATTGCAAAATTGATATTAGGATCTTCCAACATCCATTTAGCATAATCTGGTTTCACTATAGTGGCCACTGTGCCAAATAATGAATTGTAAAAACTAATACTCTCTCTTAAGTTTTTCACTCTTACGTGAACATGAAATCTTTTCATTTTTATAATTTTTAAAGATTAATATTTATGACAAGACTTCAGTTTTTTTAAAAAGACGCAAAAGTTTCTGATTTTTATTTCTTTAATTCTTTTAGCGTGTTACAGGTATCCTTTAATTCAACATGTACTGGAATTCCGTTTTTGTCTATTTCAAGATGATAACAGACTTTAATTTCCTGTTTTAAAAGTTCTCTTGCCCTTTGTATTCTACTTTTGGTTGCACTAAGTCCCAGTCCCATTTTAAAGGCAATATCTTTTTGTGGAATTCCTTCAAGGTCTGCCATCCTGAGAGGGATAGCATATTTTTTTGGTAAAAAACCGATAAGAGGTTCTAAAAACGCAGATAGTTCTTCGAAAGTCTCTGAATTTTCCGGGCTTTCATTTATTTCAACTACTTCTTTCTGCTTTTCATTTTTTTTAATAATATCTAAAGATGTGTTGTGAGCAATTTGAAATAACCAGGAATTTAAATTACCTATCTCCTTTTGGGAACAACAGGATTTATGTATTTTCAATAAAACTTCCTGAGTAACTTCTTCTGCCAGTTCTTTATTCTTAAACCTTGACAAAACATACGCATGTAATTTCTCTTGTGATTTATTCCATAAATCCCACACTTGTTTATATTCGGTAATTTTCATTTTTAATTTTTTTATGGCTGTTGTTTAACACAAGATGTTCCATACTTTGCCAGATTGCATAGTCGGGAGCGGTGTAATGGGAATTGTTCGCTTTTTCAGTTCAGCCTGGTTCAATTCAATAAGAAATGAATTTAGACATTTTCTCTGAAACCCGAGCCATTCTTTTCAGCAACAAATTGGGTTTTTAAGATCGTTCAGGCAATTTTTCCAACAGCTTTTCCAAAGCGTCTAATGTCATTGTAAATCCGCCCTGGAAGCCCATCTCGATCATTTGTTCCATTCGCGAAAGAGAGTCATTCTTTATTACAATATTAACCTTTGTTGTTCCATCTTTCTCGCTGAAATTGAGATCCCAGTTCGAACCCGGCAAATCGGGATTCTCATCTTTATCGGCAAAAGCATTCAGCATTTTAAAATTAGTCTTCGGATTTATGGAAGTATATTGCTGAAGAGACCAATGTTTCTCTCCTTCGGGGCTTACCATCGCATAGAATCTACGGCCGCCCACTTCGAAGTTCATATGTTTTGTTTCCGACGCCCAGGGCTTGGGGGCCCACCATTGATCCAGAATTTCCTGTTTGGTAAAAGCATCCCACACCAGCGAAAGGCTGGCAGCAAATTCCCTGTTTACAAATACCGTTTTTGTCGCCTTGTCGACGGTAAATTCAAATTGAAGATTGTTTTTCATTTTTTCTGTTTATTTAAAGTTGATAATACCTGGTCTAGCTGATTAAATCGGCCTTCCCAAATTTTCCTGTATTGCTCAAGCCATTTATCGATCTCCTTCATTTTTTCAATTTCCAGAGAGTAATAAATTTCCCTGCCCTGCTGTTCCTGTGTTACCAGTTCGCATTCTGTAAGAATACGC
>JBAVQO010000600.1:0-3974 GCA_049694135.1 Gillisia sp.
CTTAAATCCTTTTTCTACAGATGGAATAAATTCTTTAGGAATACGTCCACCTTTTACTTCATCTACAAACTGAAGACCTGGCCCTTTGAAATCTTCGTCGGCAGGAGCCATTTCGAAGATGATATCACCAAATTTACCACGTCCACCGGATTGTTTCTTATAAACTTCACGGTGATCGGCGCTTTTGGTAATGGTTTCTTTATATTCTACCTGAGGCTGACCTTCGTTTACTTCAACTTTAAATTCACGTTTCAAACGATCTACAAGAATTTCAAGGTGTAACTCACCCATTCCTGAGATAATGGTTTGCCCTGAAGCTTCATCGGTTTTTACCTGGAAGGTTGGATCTTCTTCAGCAAGCTTTGCTAAAGCCATACCCATTTTATCTACATCGGCTTTGGTTTTTGGCTCAACAGCAATACCAATTACCGGTGCAGGGAAGCTCATAGATTCCAGGATAATCGGGTGTTTTTCGTCGGTAAGCGTATCCCCGGTTTTAATATCTTTAAAACCAACGGCTGCTCCAATATCACCAGCTTCAATTTTATCTATAGGCTCTTGTTTGTTAGAGTGCATTTGGTAGATACGTGAAATACGTTCTTTTTTACCGGAACGGTTATTCAACACGTATGAACCAGCATCAAGAGCACCTGAATATACACGGAAGAATGCCAGACGACCCACGAAAGGATCGGTAGCGATTTTAAATGCCAGTGCAGAGAAAGGAGAATCTACGTGAGGTTTACGAGACTCTTCTTTTTCGGTATCAGGATTTACCCCAACAATTGCTTCAATATCACTTGGAGCAGGAAGGTAACGCATAACTGCGTCTAACATCGCCTGAACTCCTTTATTTTTAAAGGCAGAACCACACATCATAGGTATGATAGACATATCTATAGTTGCAGCTCTTAGCGCAGCTATAATCTCATCTTCGGTAATAGAATTTTCGTCTTCGAAGAATTTCTCCATTAACGCGTCATCATATTCAGCTACCGCTTCAACTAATTCTGCTCTGTACTTATCTACATCTTCTTTTAACTCCTCAGGAATATCGATGGTTTCATAAGTCATTCCGAAATCTTCTTCATTCCAGATAATGGCTTTCTTAGAAATTAAATCAACCACCCCTTTAAAGTCCATCTCTTCTCCAATTGGAATCTGCAAAGGAACAGGATTTCCACCAAGCATTTCCTTTACCTGCTTACAAACGTTGAAAAAATCTGAACCCTGACGGTCCATTTTATTAACGAACCCTAAACGAGGAACTCGATATTTATCTGCCTGTCTCCATACAGTTTCAGATTGTGGTTCCACACCATCAACCGCACTAAACAGAGCAACCATACCATCTAATACACGCAATGAACGCTCCACCTCTACTGTGAAATCCACGTGACCGGGAGTGTCAATAATATTAACCGTATACTCCTGATCGCGATACATCCACTTACAATGTGTAGCAGCAGAGGTAATGGTAATTCCACGCTCCTGTTCTTGTTCCATCCAGTCCATAGTAGCAGCACCATCATGCACTTCTCCTATCTTATGACTAACACCGGTGTAGAACAAAATTCGCTCGGTAGTAGTGGTTTTACCCGCATCAATATGCGCAGCAATACCAATATTTCTTGTAAATTTTAAGTCTCTTTGTGCCATTTTTTTTAGAATCTAAAGTGAGAGAATGCTTTGTTAGCTTCCGCCATCTTGTGGGTATCTACCCTCTTTTTCACAGCAGCACCTTCTTCCTTAGCAGCAGCAAGAATCTCTGCAGCCAATTTTGCTGGCATAGATTTCTCGTTGCGTTTTCTTGAATAGGAAATCAACCACTTCATAGCAGTTGAAACTTTTCTATCGGGGCGAATTTGCATTGGGATTTGAAAGGTAGCACCTCCAACACGCCGGCTACGTACTTCTACGTGAGGCATAACGTTAGAAAGAGCATCTTTCCAGATTTCAAGAGCGGTTTTTTCCTCGTCTTGTTTTTTTTCATCTACAATTGCGATTGCATCGTAGAAAACTTTAAAAGAAACCGATTTTTTACCATCCCACATCATCATGTTTACAAAACGTGTAACAAGTTGATCATTAAACTTAGGATCCGGTAAAAGAGGCCTCTTTTTTGCCTGTCTTTTTCTCATGTCTTCTTTGTAATAAATTAATCGTTAACGATTACCTATATAAAGGTAACTTAACCGCTTTTTACTTCTTAGGTCGTTTAGCTCCATACTTAGATCTGCGCTGAGTTCTTCCTTCTACACCTGCGGTGTCTAAAGCTCCACGCACGATATGGTAACGCACCCCGGGTAAATCTTTTACCCTTCCACCTCTAACCAATACTATCGAGTGCTCTTGTAAATTGTGTCCTTCGCCAGGAATGTATGCGTTTACCTCTTTTCCGTTGGTTAACCTTACCCTTGCAACTTTACGCATTGCAGAGTTAGGTTTCTTAGGAGTAGTGGTATAAACACGCGTACAAACACCTCGACGTTGAGGGCACGAATCCAAAGCAGCCGATTTACTCTTCTTGGTTATTTTGGCTCTTCCTTTTCGTACTAATTGTGAAATTGTTGGCATAATTTCTTTTACACTATTATTGTTTAAATATAATCTCCCTATTTTTTAGGGTGGGCAAAGGTAGAAATAAAAAGCTAGTATTCAAATCATAAATCACTAATTTTCACTTTTTTTGATAAAAAGAAGAAATATAGCACCTCACCCAAACTTTTTTCCTCCATCAAGGCTATTTACTAAAAAAAGGCCTTCCGAAGTCCTATTTCAACAAATATTTTTTAATCCTGATAACCAATGAGATATGAACATTTGTTAACATTAGTTTAACGTTGATTTAATTTTTTACAGTTAAAGATTTGGATAGTTAACCTTTTCTTATGATTTTTGAAGCTGGCTAATTCAAACAAATTAAACAATGAAAACAAAATTAAGTAGCATTCTAACGCTGATTTTGGCGTTAGTTGTGCAAATTTCATTTGCACAAGGACAGACGGTAACAGGTACCTTACCGACTCAGACGGATTACCTCTTCCGGGGGTAAACGTCATAATCAAGGGTACAACCACTGGTGCCCAAACCGATTTTGACGGACATTATTCTATTCCGGCAGTTAAAGGTGACGTGTTGGTATTCTCATTCGTGGGTTTAAAAACCGCCGAATACACAGTAGGAAACTCCAATACCATCGCTGTAACTATGAAGCCAGACTCGGCTCAACTTGACGAAGTGGTAGTAACGGCACTCGGAATTAAAAGAGAAACAAAAACTCTTACCTACGCTACTCAGCAGGTAGATTCCAAAGAGCTTAACATCACACAAAACAATGATATTAAAAACGCTCTTGCCGGTAAAGTTGCTGGGGTTCAATTAAATGGATCTGCAGGAAGCCAATTAAATGGTACCAGCAAAATTCGTATTCGTGGTGCTATTTCTTTAACCAGCGATAACGATGCATTATATGTTGTAGATGGTGTTCCAGGAGTGGATCCTTCCAGCATAGACATGGAAAATGTTGCCACTATTAACGTTCTAAAAGGACCAAACGCAACGGCATTATATGGACAACGTGCAGATTCTGGTGTAATTGAAATCACCACTAAAAAAGGATCTGGAAAAATGGCAGTTGAGTTTGCCAGTTCTGCAATATTTGATAAGGTTGCGTACCTTCCCAAATATCAAAACCTATACGGTGGAGGTTACGAAGGAGATGCCTCATTTGGTATTTTCGGAGACGAATCAACAGGATCATTATCTTTAGATTCTTACCCACAGATGTGGCAACAATTTGCCGGCCAAAGATATTTGTTATGGGATAACAACTATGCAGATGAGAGCTGGGGACCAAAGTTCGACGGTCAGGATTATGTGCCATGGTACGCCTGGTGGCCTGATAGCCCGTACTATGGCCAAACTGCCAAATATACAGCACAACCCGATAATATTAAGAACTACTATAATAC
>JBAVQO010000601.1:0-1811 GCA_049694135.1 Gillisia sp.
GTGTATGTCAGGTGTTTTACATTGTTTTAGACAGCTATGATTTTGGTGCGGGAATTATCCATCTCTTTTTCGCCAAAACAGAAAAGGATAAAAGCCATCACGTGCGCGATTGGTCCATTTGGGGATGCGAATGAAGTTGGGCTGGTTGCCGTAGGTGGCGTCTTATTTTTGCCTTCCCAACGGGTTATGCTTCAACTTTCAGGGTTTTTGTTTGGCTTTGATCATGATCTTCCGTTTGTTCATTTTTAGGATCTTATTTTTAAAAATTAAAATTCGTATATTAGTCAACCAAATGGTTGAACCGTATAGTTTATTATGAAAACTAAAGAAGAAAATACAGAATTAGAGATCCTGAATGCAGCCAAGGAAGTTTTTCTGAAAAAAGGAATGGCGGGAAGCAGGATGCAGGAAATTGCCGATAAAGCAAGTATAAACAAATCTATGTTGCATTATTACTTCCGGAGCAAGCAATTGCTCTTTGAGGCGGTTTTTATAAATGCCTTCAGATTGTTAGCCCCACAATTGAATAAGGTTTTAAATGATGACAGCGAATTATTTGACAAAATTAGAAACTTCACCAATAATTACATCTCCTTCGTGATCGTACATCCATATTTACCAAACTTTATAATACAGGAATTGAACAAAAACCCCAATTTTATCGAGAGGCTTCGAGCTGAAAAAGATTTCCCCACCATAGAAAAATTTAAGGTCCAGGTGGAAGATGCTATAACCCATGGCATCATAAAACCGATTAGTGCGGAGCAGTTATTCATCAATATTATCTCCTTAAATATTTTGCCATTTATTGCTGTTCCCTTATTACAGGGATTGATAAATGTGGAGGAAAGGGAGTACCTTAAAATGATGGAAAGGCGAAAAACAGAAGTTGCAGACTTTATTATTAATTCTATCAGACTTTAATAAAATGAAAAGACTCAACATAATAATTTTGATATTACTTTCATTTTCAGCGAAAGCTCAACAAGTATTGACTTTAGAAGAATGTTATTCTCTGGTCAATGAAAATTATCCCTTGGCCAGGCAAACCGAATTGCTCAAAAATAAAACCGATCTGGAAATTTCTGTTCTTGAAAAAGGGAAGCTGCCAAAAGTGGATTTAAATGCCCAGGCCACCTATCAGTCGGAGGTAATACAATTGCCTCAACTTCCAAATTCTTTGGTTGAACCCTTGGATAAAGATCAATACAGGGCCACTTTAGATGTCAATCAGCTTATTTATAATGGCGGAAGTATTGATGCCAATTCAAAATTAAAAATGGCGGATCTGGAAGCCCAGCAACAAATGGTTGCCGTGAATTTGTATCAATTAAAAAACAGGGTCAATCAATCTTACTTTTCCGTTTTGTTGCTTCAGGAGCAAAAAAACCTATTGGTTTTAAAACAGGAACAATTGCGATCTCAAATAAAAGAGGTAAAGGCAGCAGTGAAATATGGAGCAATTTTGCCTGCTTCAGAAAATGTTCTGGAAGCTGAAAACCTAAAAGTTTCCCAGCAATTATCCCAGGTCAATTTTGACCGGAAAAAATCGTTAAATAATCTTTCGATATTAATAAATAAAGAGCTCTCCCAGGATGTAGTTCTTTCAAAAACGGAATTTCCAAATTTGTTGACAGGTACTTTTTCACGTCCGGAACTTCAGTACTTCGACCTTCAAAAAAAACAAATTGAATCCTCCAAGGAAGTGATCTCAAGTTCCAATTCACCTAAAGTCTATGGATTTGCCCAAGCCGGCTATGGAAAACCAGGTTTGAATATGCTGGATAATTCGTTTCAGGATATTTATATGG
>JBAVQO010000602.1:0-2024 GCA_049694135.1 Gillisia sp.
GTTTTACATCGCGGGTGTCGAGAGTTACAAATACGTAATTTGGATTTTCAGTCTTCGTGATATCGTTGATGGTAACACCTTTTTCTACAGAAACATTATAATCTGCGATATCTTTTCCGTAGAACATTAGCTGCAGCTCGTTCATCTTCATTCCGCTCCACCAGAACGGAGGTTCTACCCTTTCTATCTGGGCATTGCTGAACATATATGAAAATAACAAGATCAATACAATTCTATATTTCATTTTTTACATTTTTCATTCAGAAAATAGTTCCGAAGAAATTATTTTTCAACTGTGGCTGTCGCATTGGGTTTCACTTCTACCGGTTTTCCCTTTACCATAATGGTGACAGGATTCTCCCCTTCAAGCGAAAAATTGGTTTTATCTTTTTTAACCTCTACTTTAACTATCTGGTGTCTAAAATTGACTTTAAAAGAATAGCCTTCCCATTGCTCCGGAATACGCGGATAAAATGACAGCTGATCGTTTACCACGCGCAATCCTCCAAAACCTTCTACAATACTCATCCAGGTACCGGCCATACTGGTAATATGGCAGCCTTCTTTTACCTCGTGATTATAATCGTCGAGGTCCAGACGCGCCGTTCTCACATAAAATTCATACGCCTGTTCCATTCGCCCCAATCGAGCCGCCTGAATGCTGTGCACGCAAGGTGAAAGCGAAGATTCATGAACGGTTAAGGGTTCATAAAAGTCGAAATGTTTCTCCAGTTTTTCTTTGCTGAAATGATCTTCAAACAAATAAAATCCCTGCAAAACGTCGGCCTGCTTTATGTAACAGGAACGCAAGATGCGGTCCCAACTCCACTTTTGATTAATGGGACGCTGCGATTTGTCCAGTTCTGAAACAGGAATAATCTCCTTATCTAAAAAACCATCCTGTTGAAGAAAAACATCAAGTTCTTCAGAATAAGGAAAATACATATTTTGAGTAATTTCTTTCCATTCCCCTATTTCCGAACCGTTCAGCGAGGTAACGTCAATAATTCTCTGGTAATCGTCGGAAAATTCCTTTTTCACTTTTTCCAGCATCTGCATACAATATTCCATACACCATTTCGCCAGATAATTGGTATACCAGTTATTGTTCACATTATTTTCATATTCATTAGGGCCGGTTACGCCAAGAATAACGTATTTATTTTTGGGCTTGCTGAAATTGGCGCGTTGTTTCCAGAACCTGGCGACGGCAATTATTACCTCCAGGCCTTTTTCGGTAATATAGCTGAAATCGCCGGTAAAACGAACATAATTATAGATCGCAAAGATCATAGCGCCGTTCCGGTGGATCTCTTCAAAAGTAATTTCCCATTCATTATGGCTTTCTTCCCCGTTCATGGTTACCATAGGATACAAAGCAGCACCATCTTTAAAACCCAATTTTCTGGCATTTTCTATGGCCTTTTCTAAATGATTATACCGGTAGGTTAACAGGTTTCGGGCAACCTGATGATCTTTAGTCGCCATGTAAAAAGGAATGCAGTACGCTTCGGTATCCCAATACGTACTTCCGCCATATTTTTCTCCTGTAAATCCTTTAGGTCCTATATTTAGCCGCTCATCTTTTCCGGAATAAGTCTGATTTAGCTGAAAAATATTAAAACGGATTCCCTGTTGAGCCTTCACGTCGCCATCTATGGTTATGTCTGCCATTTCCCAAATCTTAGCCCAGGTTTCTTTCTGGTCGGAAAGCATTTTTTCGAAACCTGTTTTATTGGCTTTTGAAAGCACCGTTTTAGCAGCCGAGATAAGGTTCTCACGTTCGTGGTTCATATCGGTAACATATCCCGCGAACTTCTGAAGTTTTGCTTTTTCTCCTTTCTGAACATGAACATTGTAAGAGAAAAATATCTGATTTTCCCGGGTTTCTTTTTGAAATTCTGCCTGTGTCTCCTTTCCATTTACAGTAACTGTGGATTCCATGAAAGTGCAGGCGTGAAATTCGGTTTTAAGCGTTTTAGAAATTATAAATCCCTGATGACCATCGGTCTTCACTTCAATTG
>JBAVQO010000603.1:0-5065 GCA_049694135.1 Gillisia sp.
AGACCAGAAAGAAGTACTTATCTAAAGCCTAACGCATTCAGAAAAAAATCAGAGCTGGAACTCCAGAGTAACCTGATGGCTTTCTCCCCTCCTTTTTTTGTTGAAAATAACTAGAAATAACTTAAAAATATGGAATCGCACTATTATAATGTAGACACGAAATGGGAAGACAGCCGGAAAGGTATTATGTGTTCTCCCGAATTGAACAAGAAAAACGGGGTTTGTATTGAAGTTGCCACCCCGCCGGAATTTCCTAAAGGAATTGAAGGAATATGGACACCGGAACATTTTTTTGTGGCCTCAGTAAGTGGTTGTTTAATGACCACTTTTTTAGCCATCGCCGAAAATTCTGCACTGGACTTTACCAGTTTCAGTTGTAAGGCAACCGGAAAATTAGAGATGGTTGAAGGAAAACTAATGATGAGCGAAATCCTGCTAAAACCTACCGTGGTAATTACTGATGAGGCTAACAGAAATAAAACGATGAGAATTTTGGAAAAAGCTGAAAAAGCATGTTTGATCTCTCGTTCTGTCAAGTCAAAAATTTCGATGGAAATAACTTTACTGGTACAACCCAACTTGATAGAAAGCACATGAAAAAGCCACATATAATTATCCTGGGGTGCAACTTTGCCGGCCTTACCACGGCCAGATATATTCATGCGGTGGTTAAAAGCAAAGCAGATATTACAATAATTGATCGTAAATCCTTACTCACGTTTGTACCGAATATTCCTATGCAGGTTTTGGCAAATATCAATCCTGCGATAGATTTAGAGTTCAAGTTCATGTCCTTCCTGGAGCATGACGGCAGTGAATTTATTCAGGCAGAAGTCACCACCATCGATCCCGAAACGAATACTGTCTTTTACAGGCCTAACGAGCGTATTGGCCATCCGGTCCGCAAGATCAACTATGATTACCTGGTAGTTGCCCTGGGAAATCGATTAGCATACGATAAAATAGAAGGGTTTAGCGAAAATGGCCATAGTGTAACCGATGTTTTTCTGGGAAACAGGTTGCGCAATTATTTGCACAAAGAATACAAAGGTGGTCCCATTGCTATTACTTCAGATATTTTTCATCAGGGCAAGAGCGATAAATTGCCGAAAGATATGCCTGTCGCTTTAACCGCCTGTGAAGGGCCACCGGTAGAAATGGCTTTTTCTTTGGCACACTGGTTAGAAAAAAACCGGAAAGGAGATACTTCCAGTATATATCTTTCTACACCGGCGAAAGTGATTGCCGAAGATGCCGGGGAGACTATTTTAAGTCAGCTCGTACCTCTGATGGGTAAAATGGGTTACCATTATCAGGCAAATACCAATGGTATTAAAAAAGTACATAAAGATGGTCTTGAATTTAATGATGGCAGTACACAAGAAGCAGAAATTGCCATTCTTTTCCCCGATTGGGAAGCTCACACCTTTTTGAAGGAATTACCCTTTACAGACGATATGGGTTTTGTAGTAACCGATCTGTATATGCAGAATCCGGACTATCCCAACATCTTTGCCGTAGGTGATGCCGCATCCATAACAGTTCCCAAAATTGGCTCCCTGGGGCATATGGAAGCTGAAGTTTTAGCTAACACCATCGGAAAGGAACTGGGCATAATTAAAGAAGACATTAAGCCTCTGGAATTTGAGCTTCTATGTATGGGCGATATGGGAGGAATCAAAGGTTTCTATATGCGAACCGACGAATGGTGGGGCGGCAAAGAAAGTCATTTGGAAATGGGATTTACCCCTTATGCCTTAAAAATGGGATTCAAGCAAATGTACTATACTCTCGGCGGAAAAATTCCGCATTGGAGTCTAGCCGTGAGTGAAGTGGTAGCAGATCATACTTTAATTTAATTCTAAAAAAATTTAAAATGTTTCAATCATGATAACAGCACCACACCTTCATGCCTTGGTTATTCACTTTCCAATAGCCTTATTAATGGCAGGTTTTTTATCTGAACTAATTGCAATATTCAGCAAAAAGGAATTTTTCAAGGATGCCTCCTTTTATCTGCTACTACTTGGTGCGTTAGGTGCCATTGTAGCCTATGTAAGTGGAAATTATGCCGGCGATGGTATGACCGATGGCATCCTTCAGGAACCGCTGGAATTACATGAGGAAGCCGCGGTAGTAAGCCTTTGGCTGGCAATAATTACAGCTCTTTTTAGAGTAGCAATGTACTATTTTAAGTATAAAAAAAACTGGGCGAAATGGGCAAGTTTCCTACTATTTGCCGTATTGATAGGCTATATCGCAAGAACAGGTTACCTGGGCGGGCAATTAGTCTTTAAACACGGGGCAGGGATAGAACTGGCACTTCCGGATTTCGGAGATTAGAGCGTAAAATAATATGATTCAGTTATAAATTTTGAAAAACAAAAAAAGCAAACCGAGCGTGTACGGAAATATGGTTACACACAATTTAAAAAAACAAACAAATGAAAAAATCAGTATTAATATTCGTTTTAGCAGCCTCTTTAGGTATGCTGTTCCAATCTTGTAATGAGAAAGTGGGAGAAAAAAATGCAATTAAAGAAATGAGTAAGGTAGAGAAGGACACGACAATAGCTGTGAAAACCGAGAAGCAGGACCCGGAGCAGATAATCATTAAAAACATGCACGATGCTTACAAAGGGGAAACTACAGCCCACTTTAAATATGCTGCCTACAGTAAAAAAGCAGAAGAAGAAGGCCATCCAGAAATAGCATTGCTTTTTAAAGCTGCCTCTGGAGCCGAATTAATTCATGCTAATAATCACAAGGTAGTATTAACCAGAATGGGAGAAGCAATACCTGAGATAACTCCCGAATTTACGGTGAATTCAACAGTCGAAAATTTAAAAGAAGCTATTGACGGAGAGAGTTACGAGTTCAACACGATGTATCCCGAATTTATTAAAAACGCCAATGCTGCCGGAAATTATATGGCTCAAATAAGTTTGACTTACGCTTACAAAGTAGAGCAAAAACATCGGGATTTTTATATAGAAGCCTTGGCTGCACTTGAAAATGGAACAGATAATAAACTCGCCAAAGTCTATTATTTGTGCCCCACTTGTGGAAATACGTACGCAACTACCGCGCCCAGCCGTTGCGAAATATCAATGACAGATTCAAAATTGTTTATTAAAGTTACAAGTGCATCTCGTGCATAGAATTTAGGATTTAAGGGAGCAAGTAAACCTTGCTTTCTCTAAAAACCCGCGACTGACGTTGCGGGTTTTGTTAGTTTTAAGAAAACCTTGCTAAAATAGCCTGCTGAATAATTCATAAAATCTTATTTTGCGGCACTAGACGTGATAAATAATTTATGAAAGAAAGAATATTAGAGCTTGAGCAAATTTCTACCGTTCTCAGGCCCTCCAGTGAAACCAGAAAGACCTGGAATTCTCAGGTCTGTGAATATTCCGAAGAATTTTTAGAAGAAATCGATTCAAAAAAAGCATACTATGGTAATGCCGGCAAAACTGTGGGTATCTATAAATTTGATGTTACTGAAGATCCGGTAGAATTACGCCAATTGCTCGAGAGCATTAGCAAAAATATTGACGCCGCCGGAATTAACGCGGCATCCGGAGGACATCTGGGATATATTCCCGGAGGTGGTATTTATCCTTCTGCACTCGGAGATTACATCGCTGCCGTTAGCAATCATTACGCCGGGGTTTTCTTTGCTGCTCCCGGAGCGGTACGCCTCGAAAATATGCTCTTGCGCTGGATGTGCAGAACAATAGGTTTTCCGGAATCTTCGGCCGGGAATCTTACTTCCGGAGGGTCCCTTTCTAATTTAATGGCCGTGGTAACTGCACGGGAAGCTTCGGGATTAAAAGCTGCCGAATTTCATAAAGCCGTGATCTATCTTTCTGAACAAGCCCATCATTCCCTTCAAAAAGCCATTCGAATCGCAGGTTTAACAGAAGCCACCATAAGATATGTTCCCCTGGATGATCATCTAAGGATGTCAGCCGCTGAACTCAAAAAGGCGATTCAAAAAGATCGGGAAAACGGATTGATTCCATTTTTCATAAATGCTTCTCTGGGAACCACAAATACCGGTGCGGTAGATCCCATAAAAGTCATTTCTGAAATAGCCAAAAAAGAAAAACTCTGGCTTCACATTGATGCAGCGTACGGCGGGTTTTTTAAGCTCGTACCGGAATTAAAAAATAAATTTGAAGGTGTTGAAAAAGCCGATTCCATCACTTTAGATCCACATAAATCACTGTTTCTGCCCTTTGGCACGGGAGCCGTTTTAATAAAAGACAAAAAAGCTGTTCAGAAAGTGCATCATTATCTGGCAGATTATATGCAGGACACCCATTCTGCCACCGAAGAAATTTCTCCGGCAGATGTTTCTCCCGAGCTTACCAAACATTTTAGAGGAATGCGGTTATGGCTGCCTTTAAAACTCTTCGGTTTAAAACCTTTTAGGGCCGCACTCGAAGAGAAGATCTATCTCGCACGTTATTTTCAGAAAGAAGTGCAAAAATTGAAGAATTTTGAAACAGGTCCGGAACCTGAACTTTCTATCGCCATTTTTCGGTTTTTACCAAACGAAGGCGATGTAAATTCTTTTAATGAAAAACTACTGGAAGAAATCCGGAAAGATGGCCGAATTTTTCTTTCGTCTACAACTATTGATGGAAAATTCTGGATTCGCGCAGCGATTCTCGCCTATGGCACCCATTTAAGGCATATAGAACTGCTGCTGGAAATTCTTAAGGAAAAAACTTCCATTCTGGCTACAGAATTATAAAAACGGCAATTCTAAAACCGTTTCCTGTATAAAAAGCCTGGCACATTTTCTAAACCTTCTGAAGAGTTAAACTTTTTCAAAAATTCCGGAGGTTTAACAGGTATTTAGCAGTAAAAAAAGTGATTGGTTTTTACATTAGAGAAAAACCAGAGAAATGAAGATCAAAGACAATCAGGAAAAAATCAGACTTGCAGAAAACCAGGGAAAAGCTCTTGAAGAAGCTGTAAAATACATGAAAAACATGGACAGCTTTGTAGAAAAAGAGGTGGACGATTACATTATCACGGTAGTTTCGGAAGAAGC
>JBAVQO010000604.1:0-1996 GCA_049694135.1 Gillisia sp.
CCAATGCAGCCATGACCGCAGCGTTTGTACAATCGCCACAACCCATTTCCAGCAGCTTTTTTCCTTTCATTTTCTGTCTAAACCCATCTTGATACATCGCGTTCCAGCTGGTTTCGGTAGCGATGGCAGCAGTCAGGAATTTGTCAAGATGATTTATCCAGTACAAAATATTGCTCACCGGGTAATCTTTATAAAGAGCCTCATAATGCTCCTTATTTTTTTCCTGATTTCTTTCTGCTTCCTGCATTATATCTAATAAGAGTTTAAAAGTAAAAAATTACGCCACATATGTTGTTATATGGCCTACAAATTAATAGATGCCTTTGGCAGTAAATTTGGAATTTGGTCATAAGTTTTAAAAATACCTGCCACGAATACACGAATAATTTAGATTATTCCTTCTAACTAGTCCCCTCTCCCTGGGAGCGGGCGGAGGGAGAGGAAAGGACAACTTTCCAGTAAACCTTTTTGAAGCGCTTCTATTCTGGGAACACCCGGTAAATTTTCAGTGGCAGTCAGCAACTTCTGAAGTCTTTCTAAAGAATATTTTTCTTTTATATATTCCGCCTGATAAAAAGGAAGCTCAACCGATTCCAGATAATCTTTATATTTAATATCGTTTCCGAATATCTTTTCTGAAAACTTTACCCAGACACTCGGGATTTGATATGCGTGGGAAACGATTACTCCATGCAGCGATGAGGAAATGGTTTTTTCACAACTTAAAATTTGGCGTGTCACTTCCTCCACATTCAGCGTCATCAAATCGATTACCAGGATTTCGGCATCATTTTTATACCATTCCTGTACCTGACTGTAATCATGATAATGAGGAATAATTCCTATTTTATATTTTTTTTTAACCTGCGGATTATAAACCAGAGGCATCAACAAGGCAGGATCTCCATAAACTTCAGGACAATTATAGCCCAGTTCCAGTAAATGTTTTTGGGTTTCCGGCCCTCGTACCGCTCTGAAATCAGCATTTTGAATAGACTGTTCGTGATCTATAATCCCGCTGCCCCACACAATGCTATGCTTTGAAGCATGATGAATAATACTTCCCGCCGCCAGGTAATTGGTTTTATTAATTTTATACCACGGCTGTTTTTTGGGATGAACAAATTTAACCGGCCTCCCTGAAATTTTCTCTACAAGATACTTTGAAAGCAAGTCGCCATAATTCTCTTTATCCTTAAAAATAAATTTACGTTCGCTCCAGTAAAATAAAGGGATGGGATTTGTCCTTGCGAGGGTGCTTTTCGCGACTGTGGCAAGCTTATCTTCTTTGTTCATTCTTTATTGTTTGGTGTTGTCCTTGCGAGGGAGCTTTTCGCGACCGTGGCAGGCTTATCTTCTTTACTCATTCTTTATCTTTTGTGGAGAGAGGAAAGTGGAAAGAGGAAATAATTTTTATCTGTAATAAAAAGATTTCTATTTCTTCTTCGCTTTTAAATACCTCTGTAAACTTTTAACCATTTTCAATAGCTCCATCAACATTAACCGGGCTTTTTTATCATCTTCTAAAGTAATATATTTTCTCCGGGCTGCAATCGCTGAACAGGCTACACACTCCCTTACCGAATCATCAGCAATCTGAAGGTATCTGTGAAATTGTAAATCTGTATCGCCGGATCCTTCAGAAGTATTTAATGCTATTGAAATGGCTGCCCGATTAAATTGGGAAGACAACCCGAACATTTCAGATTTAGGAAAACCTGAAGTTAATTCGTACACAAAATCAGTAAAATCCAGGGATTTTTGATAAACTTTTAAATCTTCAAAATTAAAATGCACGTCTTCCATTTTCTTCTTTTTTTGTTAATGCAATATATTTATCTTTTTTAATTCTGTTATACTTTCCACTTTCCACTTTCCACTTTCCACTTTTAAAGTTTTCTAAATTCCTTATCTTTCCCACTTTTAGAATAATATTCTACAAATTGAAACCAAAAAAAATCCTGATTCTTTTACCCGATGGCGTGGGACTGCGCAA
>JBAVQO010000605.1:0-3871 GCA_049694135.1 Gillisia sp.
TTTGTGATATTTCATCATGGATTTAAACAGTGGATGAAGAAAAATGAGTACGATGTAAACAAAGAACGCACTCCGGAAGAACTCAATAAACTGGTAAAAAAATCTCCTTATTATAAAGCAACCTCAAATGACATTGATTGGGTAAGTAAAGTTAAAATGCAGGGAGCCATCCAAAAATGGGTAGATCACTCTATTAGTGTTACCATTAACCTACCTCAGGAGGCTTCTGAAGATCTGGTAGCAAAACTTTATATTGAAGCCTGGCAGGCGGGCTGTAAAGGTATAACCGTCTATAGAGACGGTTCTCGCTCGGGGGTTTTAATCTCCAACGATGAGGTTAAGGACGAAACAAAAGGCGTTGATGCCCTCCCTGTAAAACGACCTCAAGTATTGGTAGCAGATGTAGTGCGATTTCAGAATAATAAGGACAAATGGATTGCATTTATTGGACTGGTAGATAATAAACCGTATGAAATTTTTACCGGGTTTGCCGATGATGAAGATGGAATCCTAATCCCCAGATGGGTCAATAATGGATTTATAATAAAAAACAGAAACGAAGAGGGAATTTCCCGATATGATTTTCAGTTTAAAAACAAAAGAGGTTATAAAACAACCATCGAAGGTCTTTCTCATAAATTCAATCCTGAATACTGGAACTACGCTAAATTAATATCAGGTACGCTGCGCCATGGGATGCCCATAGATAAAGTGGTGGACCTTATTAATAGTCTGCAGCTGGACAGTGAATCTATCAACACCTGGAAAAACGGGGTGGCAAGGGCGATGAAAAAGTATATTTTAGATGGTACAAAAGCCAAACATCAACGCTGCTCAAATTGTAATTCGGCCAATCTTATTTACCAGGAAGGCTGTTTAACCTGCGGGGATTGTGGTTCGTCTAAATGCGGATAGCATATCTTGAGTAAAAAAACCCGTAAATCAAAGGATCTACGGGTTTTTTTTTGAGCTAAGTGTGATGAATCTTTATTTTTCGAGGACAAAACTTCCGTTGAAATCGGCTGCAGAAGAACCTGCTATAGAAAATTCAAATTCCCCGGGCTCTGTTACGTATTCAAGATTCGAATTATAAAATTTTAAATCGTTAGGAGTAACTTTAAAGATTACAGTCCTGGTCTCACCTTTTTTAAGGAATATTTTCTTAAAACCAATCAGCTCTTTTACGGGCGGAGTTACACTTCGAACAACATCATGAATATAGAGTTGTACGGTTTCTTCGCCGTCATAATTTCCGGTATTGGTAATGCTGGCGCTCAGTTCTATAGATCCGTCTGCGCCTAACCTGTCAGAATTTGCCTTTACATCTTCATATTTAAAATCAGTATAACTCAATCCAAAGCCAAAGGGGAACAAAGGAGAATTGGGAGAATCCAGATAGTTCGATTTAAACTTTTTAAATTTTTCGGAAGGGGCGGGGCGTCCGGTACTTTTATGACTGTAATAAATTGGGATCTGGCCTACGCTTCTTGGCCAACTTGCCGTTAATTTTCCCGAAGGGTTATAATCACCAAAAACCACATCGGCTACGGCATTTCCTGCTTCTATCCCGGGAAACCATATTTGCAGAATGCTTACGGGTAGTTTTACTTCTTCTGAAATATCCAAAGGCCGACCACTCATAAGTAAAAGAACTACCGGTTTTCCGGTTTTTACCAGCGCCCGAATCAGTTTTTTCTGACTTTCAGGAATGCTTATCTCAGTTCGGCTGGCAGATTCCCCGGTCATTTCTGAAGCTTCACCCACCACAGCCAGGACAACATCAGCCTTTTTGGCAACATCTAATGCTTCCTGAAGTAAAACATCAGGAGATTTATCGCTGATATCTGCTCTGGTTCCAAAAACATTAACGTTGTTGGCCAGAATAGTATCATTGGTAATGTTTGCGCCTTTCGCATATTCTATTGTGGCATCGGGTGCCGCTTTCTGTAAACCTTGTAGAATGGGTATCGATAGCGACGAATCTCCTGTGGGAGCCCAGGTTCCCAACATGTTGCTTTGGTTATTAGCCAGTGGACCTATAACTGCGATGTGGGCATTTTTTTTAAGCGGAAGCACATTATTATGCTTTTTAAGAAGCACAAAGGAATGTTCTGCCATTTTACGGGCGAACTCGCGGTGTTCCGGCGTCAAAATATCCTGTTTTGGTCTATTGTTGTCGAGGTATCGATAAGGATCGTCAAAAAGCCCAAGTTTATATTTTGCTTCCAAAATTCTTCTTGCTGCCTGCGTAATGGTTTCTTCGGAAACCTTTCCTTCGTCAACCGATTTTTTTAAGGTGGTAAGAAAACCTTCTCCAACCATGTCCATATCAAGGCCCGCATTTATTGCCAGCACTGAAACCGCCTGAAGATCTCCCAATCCATGGGCAGACATTTCGTTTACAGAAGTATAATCTGAAACTACAAAGCCATCAAAACCCCAGCGATCTCTGAGGAGATCTGTTAGAAGCCATTTATTGCCGGTAGAAGGAATTCCATCTATATCATTAAAAGAACTCATTACCGATCCTACGCCGGCATCAACCGCTGCTTTATAAGGAGGCAAATACTGGTTGAACATTTTTATACGGCTCATATCCACCGTGTTGTAATCACGACCCGCTTCGGCAGCTCCGTAAAGTGCAAAATGTTTTACCGTGGCCATCATTGTTTCCGGATCCGTCAAATCGTCTCCCTGATACCCCTGTACCATAGCTTTGGCGATCCGGGATCCCAGGTAAGGATCTTCTCCGGCTCCTTCGGCTATTCTTCCCCAGCGCGGATCTCTTGCAATATCTACCATGGGAGAAAAATTCCAGTTTATCCCATCGGCGGTAGCTTCCTGGGCAGAAATCTGGGCTTCACGTTTAATCATATTCATATCCCAGCTGCTGGAGGTAGCCAGAGGTATGGGGAAAGTGGTTTTATAGCCATGAATAATATCAGATCCTATAAGAAGCGGAATTCCCAGGCGGGTATTTTTTACTGCAAATTCCTGTGCGATTCTTATTTTTTCCGGTCCTGCTACTCCAAAAAGACCACCTACTTTTCCGGCTTTTATTTTATCTTCCACGTTTTTGCTTACCACCTCTCCAGTGGCTACACCGCCCCCGGGAGTTAAAAGATTTAACTGCCCAATCTTCTCATCTAAGGTCATTTTAGATAAAAGCTCTTCAACTTTTGGAATAGTGGAGGTTGTTTGCGAATAACCGCTCAAAGAGAGTAATAAAATTAAAGTTTTTAGAATAGTTTTCATTGCATTAATTTTTTAAGGTGTTGGAAAAAAGCCATTCAAGTAGATCGCATTCCATAAAAGTGGAATCCCAACTATTGTGGTTGGCATTTTTATATAATCGAAGACTGGCATTTCCTTCGTGTTTATTTATAGCTGCTGCCATTTTTTTTGAAAATTCCGGGGCCACGATATCATCCTGTAGCCCGTGAAAAATTCTGATGGGAAGCCCTTTTCGATAGTTTGAGGCAATTTTCGGATTTGCTGCCCCACATATTGCTATTGCCGCAGCAAACATTTCCGGTTTTCTTGCCAGGATTTCAAAAGTTCCCATACCTCCCATCGATAAACCCGCAACATAGATCTGGTCTTTTTTGATAAACGATTGTTTTGAGACAGAATCCAGGAGAGACATGACCATCTTCATAGCATTCGTAGGGCCTTTTTTAAAATGAAAATCCAGTTGAAAAGGCTTGGATTCTCTTTCCACATCTACATTTGCCCAATAATCATCTTTGGGGCATTGGGGAAAGATTACCACAGCCGGAAAATTTTCCTGGTTCTCTTTTTTCAGAAAAAGTTGCGATCCGTGTGCCAGTTGTGAAATGTTATCGCTTCCCCGCTCACCTGCTCCGTGAAA
>JBAVQO010000606.1:0-2707 GCA_049694135.1 Gillisia sp.
ATATAATATTTATCGGGACTCTTTTTTCTGGAAATGATATTTATTTCAGTTCCCTGGATACTCGCAGTCATCGTTTCAGATAAATCCTTAACATCTTCCAGTTTTTTGCGTCCACCTATGGCGTCGATATAATGATCGATCACTGTTTTTGCAGTTTCCCCTTCAGCAGCATCTACGAGTTTTTTCATTTTATTGTTCATAGGATTCAGATCCGGTACCTCGTGATCTGGATCTATTTCCACCGAAACAATTTTTGAAGTGGATGGATAATTATAAACATACTCCGGTCCTGTCATCCAGATTTCCACCGGAAGTTTAACCGTTTCAGATTTTCCATCTTTCTGAACGATCTTAAGAGTGGTAGGCATCACCATCTTTTCGTTATTTTTCAAGGTAATCAGAGAGCCTTTTGCAGGATCGCCATCTACATATTCTATAGATCCCACGGCCTGATCGAATTTCCAGTTATTCATAATCCAGCCCTTCCAGAACCATCCCAGGTCTTCACCCGCAACGCTGTTCATGGTGTTGAAAAAGTCCCACGGAGTAGGATGTTTAAAGGCCCATCTTTTTATATACGTTCTAAAAGCGTAATCGAAACGATCTTTCCCTAAAACCGTATTTCTTAACACCTCTAAAGCAGTACCGGGCTTGAAATAAGCTTCCACTCCCAGGTTTCTTTGGTTGTGAATAACATCGGGTACGGTAAATACAGGATCTAACTGCTCATTGAACAAACGTCCGCCCGCGTTTTGTAGGTCACTTTTGTTGTCGTATTCCCCATTATTGAATTCGCGGGTATCCACGCCGTTTATA
Source organism: Gillisia sp. (assembly GCA_049694135.1). Taxonomy (GTDB): domain Bacteria; phylum Bacteroidota; class Bacteroidia; order Flavobacteriales; family Flavobacteriaceae; genus Gillisia. The sequence goes on from JBAVQO010000606.1 coordinate 817, forward strand.
AACGTGTTGAATCCTTCATCCATCCAGGCGTATTTGCGCTCGTTGGAACCTACGATCATCGGGAACCAGTTATGACCAAACTCATGGTTGATCACGCCCCATAAACTTCCTTTTTTGCTCTTATAATTACAAAAAACAATTCCGGGATATTCCATTCCTCCTTCATGAGCTCCCACATTGGTCGCTACAGGATATGTGTAGGGAAACCATTCTTTTGAATATAATTCGATCGAATTTTTTACATATTCGGTAGATCTGCCATACCCGTCTTCTCCCGAATTTTCTACAGGATAAACCGATTGTGCCAGAGCCGTTTTGTTATTGGGTAAATTTATTCTTGCGGCATCCCAGATAAAAGCTTTAGATGCGGCCCAGGCAATATCCCGACTCTGATTTTGTGTAAAATGCCAGGTAAGCATTCCTTTGGAATTTCCTTTTACATGCTTGTCGGCCTTAATATCAGCCACCGAACGAATAGATACGGTAGTTTCACTCTTTGCCGCTTTCTCCAGCTGGTCCTGTTCGTAATCGGTCAAAACATCTTTGGGATTTTCCAGTTTTCCCGAACCTACAACTATCATATTGGCAGGGGCGGTGATTTCATAATCGAAATTTCCATATTCCAGATAGAATTCTCCGGTTCCAAGATACGGCAGGGTATTCCAGCCGTCTACCTCATCCATCACTTCCATTCGCGGATACCATTGCGCAAGAGTATAGATCCATCCGTTTTTGGTATTCACGCGGCCCATTCTGTCTTTTCCATGTTCAGGGATCTGAAAAGAATAATCGATACTTACCTCCATTTTTTCACCCTTAGCTCCTAAAGATTCAGGCAGGATGATTTGCATTCGGGTGTCTACTACTTTATAATTGGCAGTTTGTGAACTGTGGCCCATTTTAACTGCAACCTTCTGCAGCTCAAAACCATTGGTGAAGGTATGCACTCCGTTGCGATCGTTCGCCGGATAAAGAGCAGAGCCTCGCGAATCTTTTCTGAAGGTATTCTGATCTAACTGCAGCCACAAGAAATTGAGTTTGTAAGGACTGTTATTGATATACGTAATAGTCACGCTGCCTTTTACGGTATGATTGATCGTATCTAGGGTTGCTTTAATATTATAATTGGCCTGATTTTGCCAGTATTCGGGCCCCGGATTTCCCGTTGCACTGTGAAAAGCATTGGCTTGCCCCGTCATAAACAGCGGACTAAAAGCTTCGTACTTATTAAAATTGGATTCTGATTTTTGTTCCTTCTGATCCTGCGCCTGCGCATGGATGCTAAGTCCGCCAAAAAGTATAAGAAAAGCGGAGAGTCTAATAAACAATTTCATGAAAATAGAGGGTTTTTATATTAAGAAAAGTAAAAGTATTAAAAAAACTAGGTTTTTGTCTATTAAAAAGGTTAATAACTTTAGTTTAAAAAAATTATTAGCAAAAAGGTAAAAATTTATAAAATCCCAAAGGTTTTGTAACGATAGCTTCGATTAAGGAATCATTTCCATAACGGTTACGGCATAGTAGTTGATAATTAACTTAAATAATATCAACTTCTTAAATTTTATCTTATGAAAAAATTAGTACTATTACTTTCGGCAACTTTTATGTTCTTCACTGCTTGTTCCACACAACATTCGCAGACAAACGACGGCACCAGGTCTCAAAAAGAAAAGGTTGTGGTTGTAAAATCTTCTACTAACGAATCCATATTAGCTACCGGAAGATATGGAAAATGGTATAAAATCGGTACACATCTTGAAGACGGCCTTACTTACGATGTTACTCTGGAGGTTCCCATTCAGCGAGAAAAAACCAACATTATTTCTGCAAGACTTATAGATTATACTCCCGGAGATTACTTACAGAGGGATATTATGGCTAAATATTTAAT
>JBAVQO010000607.1:0-16886 GCA_049694135.1 Gillisia sp.
TTTGTGCACTCACTGAAAAATTCAGCAGAAAAAGACCTGCACAAATTATTTTAAACCTATTTGAATTCATATAAAAATTTTTGAAATAGATTAAAGTTAATGAAAAAATTTATTTTTCATCTCAAGAAACCTATATTTACAAAAAGAAAAATAATTTTTCCATAATTCTCAAGTTCCAAAATATTCCTGATGCAAAAATAGACCCTCAGGATCAAAGGAATAAGTCTCGGGGAATTTGTAATTTTATAACATTGGTAACAATTCTATCTATGGATTATCAAAGATATTTAAACCGAAGACCTATTTATACAACCTTGATTTTCCTCATTTTATTTGGCTTTTGTAGAAATTCTGTCTTTGCTCAAGCCACTGGAAAAACTGAAATTACCAAGTGGCAAAATGGAAAAAAAACAGCTATTTCCATTACTTATGATGACGGTTCGAGCAACCAGTTTAAAATCGCATTGCCATTGATGGAACGCATGGATTTACCTGCCACATTCTTTGTAATTACCGGTCCTGTAAAAGGTTCTGTATTTCCACCAAAATTTGTGGGCCGCCCGGTAAACCGAATTATTTCTGAAACCGAAACGATCCCCACAAACAAAAATAATTTTTTTGAACGTGCTTCTGCCTCTTTGTATTTGGGATATTCAGGAACGTTACCTTACTACAATAAGGCTGATGAATTCTATGAATCCGGTAAAAAAGAAAAGGCATTTAAGGTAATGGATAGTCTTTATTCTAATGCCAGAAAAGGAAATCTGAAAGCAGGAAAGGATCTTAGTATGGAAATGGAACAAGAGGAAGGACTAAGCTGGGAGGAACTTAAAAATGATGCTGCCAAAGGATACGAAATAGCCAGTCATACGGTAACTCACGCCCATCTCGCCATTCTGGATACCGCCAATATGGGCTACGAACTCAGGAAAAGTAAAGAAGAGATCAGGAAACATTTAGGAGAAAGATCTACTTTTTCGGCAGAAGTGCCTTTTGGTATTGAAGATCCCAGAGTAATGGAATACGGTTTTCCTATTTATAATGCCCTCCGAAATTCAATGCCCGAGCCCTGGATGAAAGAAATCAATCGTGGCTATAAAGATTTGCCCGGAAATTCTGATAAAGAATATGTGCAGTGGCAAAGAGGCCCCCTTTCCAAAACACCCATGTCTTTAATGAAATCTTGGGTCGACACTTCTTTGAAGCATGACAACATCTGGCTGGTACTGGTTTTTCATGGGATAGATGACATAGGTTGGGAACCCACTTCTCATGAAAAGTTGCAGGAATATTTTTCGTATATCCAAAATCAAAAAAATGTTTGGGTAGCCACATTTGGAGATGTTGCGCGCTATGTAAGAGAAAGAATGGCCGCAAAAGTTGAAGGCAAATTTTACAATAACAAGATCACCATAAAGCTAACAGATTCTTTAGACAACAATATAAATGATGAACCTTTAACCCTTAAAACATACGTGCCTTCACAATGGGAAAAAGTGAATTTGAAAACACACAATCAAATGCAGGAATTGCAAACCCAACAGGATGAAAAAGGAACTTTTGTTCTTTATCAGGCCCTGCCCGATAAAGGGACTATAGAAATTTCAGTGATTTGACCACAACAGACAAACTCTTTAGCACTTCTTCAAGAGGGTATTTGTTACTCCCGAAAAGAATATTTATCTTTAATTTTACATTTCTATCGAAACTAACACAAAATTTTTTACTTTTTATTGTTGGTTTTAAAAATATTATAAAAATCTTATTTCTTCAAAAGTCACTAAATATGTATCGAATAAAAAAAATCGACTGTAGTTTTTGGGTTATTATGTTACTGTTGCAATGGCCCATGTTTTCTCAAAGTAATGAATGGAGTGTACAGAACGAGGAGTTACAGGACAATTGGCAAATTCAATCTTCAGAAAAAGTATCTGCAAACGCAGAAAGGATTTCCACTTTGTCTTATAATCCTACAGATTGGTACGCAGCCAAAGTCCCCAACAGCACCTTGGGCACCCTGGTAAACGACGGCGTTTTTAAGGACATTTATTTTGATCGCAATCTCGAAAAAATACCTGACAGTTTGTTTACTGCTCCCTGGTGGTACCGCCGAACTTTTAAAACTGAAAAAAAGGATGATGGGCAGGTTTACCGACTCAGGTTTAATGGTATCAGTTACAGCGCAGATGTTTGGCTAAATGGAAAAAAAATAGCTTCTGCAGATAGCATTAAAGGAAGTTTTCGGCAGTTTATTTTTAATGTAACACCTTATGTTAAAAAGGGCGAAAATGTGTTAGCTTTAAAATTGAAACAAGCTGGTCCCGGTGATTTGAATATCGGATTTGTAGACTGGAACCCTGAACCAGCAGATAACCACATGGGCATCTGGCGAGACGTAAAATTACTTGAAACAGGCCCTGTTTCATTGAACCAACCTTTTATTATAACCGATGTAGACACCGTTACTCTCGATCATGCGGATGTTACATTAAAGGTAAAGCTGGTAAATCATTCTGGTAAAAGTATTAACGGTGTTCTAAAAACCACAATCGGTAATGATATTCACATTTCCAAAGATGTTTCATTAAATGCAAACGAAACCAAAGAAGTAAAATTAACTCCCGATGAGTTCCAAGAGTTGAAAATAGATCATCCCAAACTTTGGTGGACGCACGATTTAGGGAAACCGAATCTTTATAAACTCGAAATGAATTTTGAAACAGGAAATAAAATTTCCGATTCAAAAAAAATGAAAATCGGAATTAGATCTGTTTCAGGATATAGAACCGCAAAAGGTTTTCGCGGTTACAGATTAAATGGAAAGAAAATATTGATTAGAGGCGGGGGATGGACCGATCCGATGTTGCTAAATGCTTCTCCATCTTATGAAGAAGCGGGAATTGATTATGCCGTTCATATGAATTTTAATGCCCTGCGAATGGAAGGTTTTTGGGGAAATAATGAGCATCTTTATAATTTGTGCGACGAAAAAGGAATTTTGTTAATGGTCGGTTTCAGCTGTCAGTGGGAATGGAAGGAATACATGAAAACTTCAACAGACAATAAGTATGGAGCGATCACTACGCCCGATCAGATCGATGTGGCAACAAAATCATGGCGAGATCAGATTACCTGGCTAAGAAATCATCCCAGTATTTTCTTATGGATGTATGGAAGCGATAAATGGCCGAGCCCCAAACTGGAACAGAATTACTTAGATGTTCTGGCCGATTACGATCCTACGCGACCTTCTGTTCAATCGGCTCATGAATGGACAAGTGAACTGACCGGATATACCGGAATGAAAATGCGCGGTCCCTACGATTATGTTCCACCGGATTATTGGTATATAGATACCGCTAATGGAGGTAATTTCGGTTTTAATACCGAAACCGGGCCCGGTCCACAAGTGCCCGTGATGGAAAGTCTGAAAAAAATGATTCCCAAAGATTCTCTGTGGCCTATCAGCGATTCCTGGTTGTATCATGCAGCAAGAGGGGAATTTCATAATCTTACCCGCTACAATAACGCCATGGAAAAACGATTAGGGAAGGCATCAGATCTGGAAGATTATGAACGAAAAGCGCAATACCTTAATTATGAGGGAATTCGCGCCATGTTCGAAGCTTTTGAAGCCAACCGTTTTGAAGCCACAGGCATTATACAATGGATGTATAACGCTTCCTGGCCCAAGCTTTGGTGGCAATTATACGATTATTATCTTATGCCTACCGGCGCTTTTTATGGTGCAAGAAAAGCCAATGAACCGTTGCATGTCTCATATAACTATGGAGATAATGCCGCAGAGGCAATGAATAATACAGGCGACGAGGTAAATGGACTTACCGGGGAAATTAACCTTCTTGATTACGGATTAAAATCTGTTCTGAAAAAAACAGTTTCAATTCCGGAACTTTCTTCCAAAGAAACCAAGCAGGTTTTTAAGTTACCTGATGATCTTGATCTCACCAAAACATATTTTCTAGATCTGAAGTTATTTGATAAGCAACATAATTCCCTGAGCAACAATTTTTATGTGCTTTCTACAGAAAAAGATTCACTCGATGTAAAGAAGAGCAATTGGTTTGTTACCCCACAATCTCATTTTGCCGATCTTACCTTGCTCGAGAAATTACCTAAAGTAAAATTGCAAACCAGCGAAAGCATTACAACAACCAACGAAAAAACTATGATCACGGTAAATGTGAAGAATCCAACTTCAAAACTGGCCTTTATGGTATATCTTGATTTGAAAAAAGGCGACAGCAATGAATCGGTGGTACCTGTTTTCTGGGATACCAATTATTTCACACTTTTGCCCGGAGAGGAAAGAAAGGTGTCTGTTTGGGTGCATACTTCAGATCTGAACGGACAAAAACCCGTTGTAAAAGTAGGTGGTTGGAATATTGAATAATTTAAAATTTTACAGGAGTCCGGAAGAGTCAGGTTTTCATTCGGAATTCTCTGTGATTCATTTAAAATGAAAAAATTAAAGATCGCAGTTGCACAATTTGAACCTCAGGATGGCAATAAAGAATACAATCTTTCCGTAATCGAAAAGCTGACCGAAAAGTCAAAAAAAAGTGGCGCTGAGGTTATAAGTTTTCATGAAATGTGCATTACTGCTTATACCTTTTTAAAAAACCTTGATAAGAAACAAATAAAAAGTTTAGCAGAGAAAATACCCCAGGGGAAAAGCACCAAAAAATTGATTGAAATTGCCAAAAAACACAACATCACAATATTGGCGGGATTACTTGAAAATCAAAACAATCAGTTTTATAATACTTATATCTGTGTTGACAAATCAGGATTAATTGCGAAATTCAGCAAGTTACATCCCTTCATCAGCAAATATATTTCTCCGGGAAATAATTATGTGGTTTTTGATATAAAAGGATGGAAATGCGGAATTTTAATCTGCTACGACAATAATGTTATTGAAAATGTAAGAGCTTCATCTTTATTGGGAGCCGAAATAATTTTCGCGCCGCATGTCACTATGTGTACGCCTTCTTCTATGCCGGGAAGAGGCTTTGTAGATGATGACCTGTGGCAAAAAAGGGAAACGGATCCTCTTCCGCTTCGGGAGGAATTTAACGGGCCCAAAGGACGCCAATGGCTTTTACGATGGCTTCCGGCGAGGGCGTACGATAATGGAGTGTATTATGCCTTTACCAATCCAATTGGTTATGATGGCGAACATCTTAAGAATGGAAACTCAATGATACTAGATCCCTATGGCGAAATCCTCACGGAAATAAAAAGCTTTGATGATGAAATTACGACCGCTGTTATAACGAAAAATAAACTGAAATTGGCCGGTGGATGGCGGTATAAGAATGCGAGAAGACCCGAATTGTATAAAGAAATTATTGGCGCAGATCATCGATCAAAAACAAAACCCGTTTGGTTAAAAAATGAAGGAGAGGATTAACTTTTTTTTTGTATAAAGAAAAAGAAAAGCTTATCCAGACTTTATGCTGGAACGGCTTGAAGTAAGAAAATTTACTGCTCATAATAAGAAAAATGTATACAATATTAACTTGTTTTAAATAAAATCCTTAATTCTTCATCTTTATAAAAATCATGACACAAACTACTTCTTCTACAGCAAAAAAGAGAAATCTATACATCGTTTTTCTAATTATGCTCACATTCTTTGTGATTTCTTTTTTAACAAACATTATTGGAGCTTTAATACCCGATATAAAATCTGGATTTCATCTTAGCCTGACCGAAGTGGCAATTTTGCCATTTGCTTTTTTTATTGCTTACGGCGTAATGTCTATTCCTGCAGGAATCATGAACGAAAAATATAAAGAAAAGAAGATCATGGTCGCAGCCTTTGTAGTCACCTTTATAGGGTCGCTGCTGTTGGTTTTAGTGCAGAGTTATTCAAGTTACATTGTTTCTTTATTCTTGATTGGATGCGGAATGGCCATGTTACAGGTGGTTATTAACCCATTACTTCGCACATCGGGAGGAGAAGAGAACTATGCTTTTAATTCGGTGTTAGCACAATTGATTTTTGGAGCAGCTTCTTTTATAAGTCCTTTGGTATATTCTTATCTGGTAATCAAGCTTGCCAACAAGGGAAATATTGATCCTGTACAAAGAATTTTTGCTTCTATCGTACCCGACAGCCTTCCCTGGATATCCTTATACTGGGTATTCGCAGTGGTGAGTTTAATCATGTTTGTGGTCATTCTTGTATCGAAATTTCCGAAAGTAATCCTTAGTAAAGATGAAAAAGCAGGCGCTTTAAAAGTACATTTAGATCTCTTTAAAAACCCTACCGTTATTCTTTTCTTTATTGGAATGTTCTGTTACGTGGGTACAGAACAGGGTATAGCCAATTGGATCTCTCAATTCCTTTATGAATATCATAAATACGATCCACAAACCACGGGAGCCAATGATGTCGCATATTTCTGGGGAATGATGACGGCCGGCGGTGTTCTGGGATTATTTTTATTAAAGGTAATGGACAGCAGTAAAGTGTTGATTAGCTTTACAATTTTGGCAATTATATCTCTAAGTATTGGTTTATTTACAGATAATGACCTCGTGGCTCTATATGCAATACCCTGTGTAGGTTTTTTTGCTTCTGTTATGTACCCCATAATCTTTTCCTTGGCATTAAACTCTTTAAAAGAACATCACGGTGCGTTCTCAGGTATTTTGCTAACAGGCATTATAGGGGGTGCGATAATTCCTTTGATTATTGGGGCTATTGGCGATCATTTTGGTCTGCGCACCGGAATGCTATTCTTATACATCACCCTCGGATATATTCTAAGTATTGGTTTTTGGGCCAATCCTTTAATTAAAAATAAAACGATTCAGGATTCAAGAAAGTCTAACAATCTTGATGAAGCCGAATATTAACCCCTTTTAAAACTTAATAAATGTCTTCTGAAAAAATTATAGGAATCGACCTTGGCGGAACGCATGTGCGCGCAGGAATCGTTTCCGGAGGAAAACTGGGTAATATAGTTTCCAAGCGGATACCAGCTTCAGGAAGTGTAGAGCAGGTACTGAAAATTATATACGAACTGATTGATCCTTTGATTGATAAAAACATTAAAGCCATCGGTATAGGCGTACCCAGTGTGGTGGATATTGAAAAGGGAATTGTGTACGACGTACAAAACATTCCTTCCTGGAAAAAGGTGGAATTAAAGAAACTGATGGAAGAACGATACCGTCTTCCTGTTTCGGTAAATAATGACGCCAATTGTTTTGCATTGGGTGAAAAATATTTCGGAAAAGGGAAAAAATTCCATTCCATGATCGGGCTTACTATTGGTACCGGATTGGGGGCAGGAATCATCATTAATAATAAATTATACTCGGGTGTAAATTGTGGCGCAGGTGAATTCGGAAATGTGGAATATCTTGACCAGTATCTTGAATATTACGCCAGTGGCCAGTTTTTTAAAAATTGTTATCAGACCGAAGGGGAATTGGTGTACAAAAAAGCACTGGAAGGAGACACTTTTTCCCTGATGATTTTTGAAGAACTTGGAACCCATTTGGGAAATGCAATCCGAATGATTCTTTATACATATTGCCCGGAACTTATTGTTCTTGGCGGTTCTATTAGTGGTGCCTATTCACTTTTTCAGGAAAAAATGTGGGAGCAAATTCGAACTTATGTTTATTCTAACACATTAAAACAATTTCATCTGGAAATTTCTGAGCTTGAAAATTCGGGAATTTTTGGTGCGGCTTCTTTGTATTATGATCAGCAGGTTTCTTAAAACAAGAAAAACTATATTTTTTTTAAAATCTAATACATATAACATTTTTGATTTAAATTACACATATGTAGCTCTCTGCGTCAAGACTAGTTTTTTAGCAAATTATCTTCAATAAATGATCAAATTAAGAATTCGCAATGGCTTTTTTTCTATATGCCTTCTATCTCTAATACTTTCCTGTCAGAAAAAACAACAACCTGAAGGTGAAATATTGTTCAATCAGCAATGTGCCCGCTGCCATATAGCCCCCTATATACCGGATTTGCCTAAAGCTATCTGGAAGGAAAAAATTCTTCCCGACATGGGTGCCAGAATGGGAATATCTTCTCCCGGATTTAACCCTTATAATGGCTATTCTTAAAGCGCTTTTTCGTACTCTTTCTCTCCTGTACCCAAAGAAATGGAAAGAAAATGGAAAGAAAATAATGTGGATTTAATGTTACTTAAAAACAACTTGAATCCTAATCGGTAATCTAATTCTATCCGGCTTAATTATTCTATTTCTTTTCTCCGGAGTTGCTTACAAAAGCAAAATGTTTGCTGTCGGGAGCCCATGAGGGAACATTAATGGTACCCTGACCGCCGTATAAATAAGCGATTACTTTAGGCACCCCTCCGCCAGCAGGCATCAAATTTAGAGTCACTCTTTTATAAGAAGGATGATCGTTCACCGGAATATTTGGAAGAAAGGAGATATATACAATCCACTTTCCATCTGGGGAAATATGTGGAAACCAATTGTTATTTTCATCAAAAGTCAACTGTTCCTTTTGCGTGCCGTCGGGTTTCATACGCCATAGCTGCATAGTACCCGAGGCACTGCCATTATAATAAATATATTTCCCGTCCGGAGAATATTCCGATCCATCCACATGTTCTCCGTGTTTTGTATTAGTTAATGCTATTTCTTTACCCCCATGAACAGATTTCTTATAAATATCGAAGGTGGTATTATCTTTGCGTGTGGCAACATATGCAACGGTATCATTACCGGGAGCCCAGCCGTGCCAATAAGAAGGGGTGTCTTCGGTAATAAGTTTCGGCGTTCCTCCGGCCATAGGCATAACATACACAGTAGAGCCATAACCTGGTTTACTTTCACGGTGATGGCTAAAAGCCAGCATTTTTCCATCCAAAGAAATACCGTGATCATTATTAAGATTATCGGCAAAACCGGTATCGAATTTTGAAACCTCTCCACCTTCTACCGAAATTGTATAAAGGGAGCCATCCATATTAAATAAAAGTTTCTCGCCGTCGGGCATCCAGTTTGGAGCTTCAAAACGTCCTTTTTGGGTATAAATTACTTTTCTCTTCCGGGTCTCAATATCCATAATTTCCAGCCTACACGCTATCCACCCTTGCTTGTTAGGGTCGTAAGATTCAGGAACGGGCTTATCTATACGCACATTCCAGGCTTCAGCCTTTACAGCATTTTTTTCAGAAGAAGCGATATACAACCCCACCAGAACACCCTCATTCAAATCCTTTATCGTCCGGGTTCCTATAATTTGAAGGGGTTCTCCCGGATGTGCGGCCCTCATAATGATCTTGTTGCTTATGCGTTCTAATTGAAGTATCTCGTACTTCCTTTTAAGTGCTTCGATTTCATTTTTCGGACTTTCTCCAGAATTTTTGCCCATTTCCCTCCATTGAAAAGATGTGGAGCCATTTCTGCGCAAAGTTGCACTAACCTGGGCGGCATTCTTTTCTTCAGATTTCTTTATCATTAACCCTATTTCGCCCGGTGTGTTTTCACCTGCTCCTATAAATTTAAGGTTTGCAGTTATAATAAAATCCCCGGCCACTTGTTTAAACAGGTACTGAAACTGATCTGTATCCGAAGAATTTTCAGATTCGCCCGCGGTAAAGGAATAGGTCTGGGTTTTTTCATTATATAATGCCGAGCCTCCGATTATTGGTCCGCCTATTACCATATTATTAGAAAAAATACCTGTGGTTTTCTGTGCGAATCCAAAGTTTACACAAGTTATTAGCAAGAGAGTAATAAAAAAACGTAGCATTATATTATCAATATTAAAGTTTTTAAAGTTGTGGCGTTGCACTTTTTTATAAGTAGCAATCTTAGTCTATATTGTCTTAACCAGATTTTTCTTCATATATCTGTAGCTTTGGGAAAGGCTACTGTAAGGTTCCTTATCAAAATTTTCCTGCTCCAGAATAAAATGTTTAGCCCCTGCTTTTTCTGCAATTTTGAAGATCTTTTCAAAATCTATCGTGCCGTTCCCAATTTCCGTATTTAATTCATGATCGACTTTACTCATATCTTTTATATGCCATAAAGGAAATCTCCCCGGATTATTCCGGAGCAAGGATAAGGGATCGTGTCCTCCCCGAACCACCCAATATATGTCCATTTCAAAATACACCAGGTTCTTTTCGGTATGATTTAGAAATACTTCGAAACCGTTTTGCCCATTATAATCTTCAAATTCAAAGGCGTGATTATGATAGGCAAGTTTTAATCCGGCATTCTGACAAAGTTCTCCCGCTTTATTCATTTTTTCTGCCAACCGTTTATAATCGTCCAAACCGGTTCTCAGTTCTTCAGAAATATAAGGTATAATCACATATTTCTGCCCTAATTGGTGGGCCACTTCAAGGATATAGGAAAAATCACTCGTAGTGCCCTTTTCTCCCAAATAGGTGCCAAATTCATAATGTCCACTGGGGGAATTCAATCCATTTGAAGCCAAAATATTTTTGAATTCTTTGACGCTAATCCCCCAAAATTTATTTTCGGGAGAATACCCGTAGGGTTCAACTTCTTTAAATCCGATTTTCGCCACTTTTGAAAGAGTTCCTTTTACATCATTGCCAATGGTATCTCTTAGAGAATACAACTGTAAACCCAGTGGGTAATCTCTATCACAGCTGTAAAGCAGGGATGGTAAAATCGCGGTAGCAGCCAATGCCATCGCAGACTGTTTTAAAAATGTTCTTCTGGCTATCATGACAATTTCTTATGTTCCTTAATAGATATATAATCTAATTCTCCCTTTCCAGTAATTGAAGCGGTTACAGGCTTGACATCATCCGGAACAAAAATTGCTGTTTTAGTTTCAACAGCTTGAAAATAAAAGAGCCTACTAAAAGATTTCCAGCAGGCTCATTTAATTAACACTTACATTTTAACAACGCCGCAGGTTGTTTTTATTATTGAACCTATTAATACCCGGGATTTTGGGTTAAAATACCACCGGAGAGGTCTATCGCTGTAGTTGGAATAGGCATAATTTTCATATAATCCTGAAAAGGAGAGGTCTTGGGACCAAAATTGGAAATTGTTTCTGTTTCCTTGTTGATGTAATTTGTAATTACAGGAACTGCAATATCCCAACGCGCAAGATCAAAAAATCTATGACCTTCCATAGCCAGCTCCAATCTTCTTTCGAAGCGGATAGCTTTTATAGCAAAATCTTTATCGGGGAAAGAGGGATAAGGTTCTATTTTATAGTTAGCAGCAGGTGATCCGTCTTCAGCCTTAACCGGGGTCATATTCTTGGCCCTATTTCGCACCATGTTAACATATTCCAGCGCAGTTTCGAGATCGCCTGTTTCTGCCGCAGCTTCCGCTGCCATAAGAAGAACTCCAGAAAATCTCATCACATTATAGTTTATCCCTGCACTCTGTTGTCCCCAATCGCCGGTACCCATATTTACGTCTTCTCCTTCATGATACACATTCTTTTTAGGAAGATAATTTCCAGAGATATCGTTCGTAGTATTTCGTATCCAGTCGCCACCAGGATTAATTCCATAGCCATTATAGTCTATACCCCTTCTGCCCACTGTATAATCTAATCGGGGATCAAGCGGTCCGGTTTCAGGGGTGAAAGGATCTTCTGAGGCAAGACCAAAATCTGAAGCCACGTGATGCTGGCTATAGTTATCTAAAAGAGGCAATCCGTCGGTTCCCGTCTGGAAAGCATCTACAAGATCCTGGGTAGGCATATAGAACCCACAGCACCATCCTTCTGCGTTAGGAAAGTTTAACGTACTTCCAACATTTCCATTATAAGAAAGTCCATCATCGGCAGCAAATTCGATTGCAAAAACAGATTCAGGGCTGTTCTCTCCTGCCGCTGTAAAATTGTCTACAAATTCATCATCTAAAGAATAAGGACCATTATTGATTACATCCTGTAAAATAGTTAATGCTTCTGACCATTTTTTCTGAAATAAATAGGTTTTACCCAAAAATGCTTTTGCGGTCCAAGAGGTAGGTCTTCCCGGCTCCACCTGAGTATCAGGTAAATTTTCGACAGCAAACTGCTGATCGGCCTCTATTTTTTCCCAGATAGGTCCTGGATTAGGCTGGTTGAATTCTGTATTGGCATAATTCTCAACTGAAATAAACGCCGGGTTTCCGTAAATCTTCTGTAATTCAAAATCGAAGTATCCTCTTAAAAACAAAGCTTCTGCCTTTTTTTCTGTGAAATCCTGATCTTCGATTCCATCGATCACAGATATCACTGCATTGGCACGATTTACCCCGGCATATAGAGCCTTCCATTTTCCAAGGACATAAATATTTGATGGAGTAAAGCTATAGGTTTCCAACAAGTATAATTCCTGTTGATCCCCATCGGTACTTCCTTTGTGTGCATCGTCTGATAGCACATCGAACCACCAGTTATCCGGGCTCACCGCAAAAGCACCATCGCCATAATCTCCTAATGCACTTCCGTCTAAGGCAGAATAGGCACCTGTAAGCAGTAGATCTACCCCTTGCGAATTCTGGAGTGCCTCATCGCTCAAGGACCCCACTGCAGGAGTTGTTGTAAAATCCTCGCTACATGCTATGATCACAAAAAGCGGAAGGATATAATAAATTATTTTCTTCTTCATAATGATTAAAGTTTAATATTAACACCCAATGTATATATCTGAGAAACGGGATATACCTGATAACCCACATTTCCGTCCACCCCCAACGTAAGGCTGTCGGAAGAGGCTATTTCCGGATCTAAACCATCATATCCCGTGATAGTAAATAAGTTTGTTCCCTGCACGTAAAGACGCAAATTCTGAACTTTTAATTTCTCCACGATAGTTTTTCCAAAGTTATATCCAATCTGAAGGTTCTTTAACCTTAGATACGAACCATCTTCTACAAAATAGGAGTTTGAACCTGTTTCGCTATTCCTGATTGAAGCACTCAAGGCAGGTAATGACGCATTAGGATTGTCTGGAGTATAAGAATCCAACACTCTTGTACTTCTGTTGGAATCGAAGAACAAAGGGAAATCGGTAAATATTTTCTGATAATTGTAAATATCATTTCCTTGTGAACCCTGGAAGAAGGCAGAAAAATCAAATCCTTTGTATCCTGCCGTCAGGTTAAGACCATAGGTGAAATCCGGATGAGGAGAACCGATTTTAGTACGGTCATCATCATTAATCACTCCATCATTATTAATATCAGCATATTGAAAACGGCCTACCCCATCTGCAGGTGATGCGAAACCTTGATCGGCCGCTGCAGAAACTTCCGCTTCAGAAGTAAAAATACCCACCACTTTTTTTCCGTAGAAATACGACAGGGGTTCTCCTACAGAGGTTCTGGTTATAGCACCCACTCTGAAACCTGCATTCCCCGGTTGAAACTTACTAATAAGATCTGTTACCTCATTCTTGTAATGTGAAATGTTCAGATTAAAGCCATATGTAAAATCTGACGGAGTTGTATTGTTGTAATCAAGGCTGAAATCGAAACCGGTGTTCTTAATAGATCCAAGGTTTACCAGAGGTGCCTCGGCATCAATGGCTGTGGTACTGATTAAACTGTTATCGCGGGTAATTAGATCTTTCGTGGTAATTTGATAAAATTCAAGGGTAGCATCTAATTTATTGTCAAACATTCCCAGATCTATTCCAATATTTTTAGTTATACTGGTTTCCCATTTAAGGTTTGGATTTCCTACCTGGCTTAAAATTGCTCCCGTAGTAGGTGTACCGCTTCCGTTAAATGCATAGTTGGCAAATTGATTACTAAGATTTGAAATATTGATAGTAGGATTATCTGCAGGAAGTGTCTGATTTCCTAACTCTCCCCACGATGCTTTCAATTTTAACCTGGAAACAGCTCCCTGAGGAAAAAAGTTTTCTTCACTTATAACCCATCCCGCGCTAAAAGAAGGAAAGATATCGCTTTGGTTGTCGCCAAGAAATCGTGAAGATTTATCACGTCTCACTGTTGCAGTTGCATAATATTTACCCGCATAGTTATAGTTTACCGTCCCGAAGACAGAATATAACGTAGATTTTCCGTCGTAGGCGTAATCTACAATAGGAGCTCCAGAACCATTACTTAAGAGATAAAAATTGGGGTCCTCAAAAAGATATCCGTTACGGCTAACTCCCTTTCCTTTTCCTCCCTGAGCAAGAGCTTCAATCCCGGCTACTGCATCAATACTATGATCTCCAAAGTTGTTATTATAATTTAATGTATTTGTCCATGTCCACTGGTAATCTTGCGCATCCTGTTCAGCCAGGTGACTTGTGGCAATTTTTTCTGAAAATTCAGGATTTAAAGCCGTGAAAAATCTACCATTGTAATATTGAATATCCGCACCAATAGATGTTTTAACGTTTAAATGTTCCAGCACTTCCAAAGAAGCATATACATCTCCAAAAGCGCGTAAAGATTTATTGTAGTTATTCGCACCTCTTTCAAGGTTTGCCACAGGGTTTTCAGCATTTCCCAACCCAGTAGAAGGAGAATAATTTCCTGCATAATTACCATTATCATCCCTTACAGGAAGTAAAGGAGAGGCTCTCAAGGCATAATTTATTTGGTTACCGCTGCGAGTATTGCTAAAGGAAACATTTAAATGTTCTCCTATTCTTAATTTTTCTCTTATTTTAAATTCGGAATTTAATCGTGTAGCTCCCCTTTCATATCCTGTTGCTAACTGCACACCTTCCCTTTTCAGATAGTTAAAAGACATCAAATATTTACCATATTCATTTCCATTTTGCATGCTTACAGAGGCACTGTAAGTAGGAGCATTACGGAAAATCTCGTCCAGCCAGTTTGTTCCCCCTTTAGGAACCGTTACATCTACAGGTGCCCCCTGTATCATATCTGGAATAACAGGTTCAGGACCATCGCCATATTGTGCGTGAGAAACTGTTGCTCCATCATTTCGAAGACTTTGGAAGAGCACTTCCCCGAGCTGCTGAGAGTTCAACATATCTGGAAGATTTGCTGCCCTGGCAAACCCGGTATATCCATCTACAGAAATAGTTGGTTTAGCCATATTATACCCTCCATCTTTTGTAGTAATAATTACCACCCCGTTCGACGCTCTCGCACCGTATACCGATGCTGCCGCATCTTTAAGCACGTTCATCTGAGCGATATCGTTTGCGTTTAAACTATTTAAAATTGAAGGATCATCGGTTTGAACCCCATCAATTATATAAAGTGGATTGTTATTGTTGCTTGTTCCAAATCCGCGGATTCTTACTATCGGAGAAGATCCCGGAGAGCCGTCGTTCATAACGGTAACACCCGTAACTCTTCCTTGCAAAGCTTCCGCAGCATTAACAATAGGAGCCTTGGTAGCTTCAGAAACATCTACAGAGGAGACCGATCCAGTTACATCTCCGCGTGTTTGTTGCGTATATCCCATAACCACCACCTCATCTAATTGGCTGGCGTCTTCTTTAAGCACAACGTCTATAGTCTGCTGATCTACAACAGCAACTTCCTGGGTTTTATACCCAACATAGCTAAAAACCAATGTTTTACCCGATGCAACATCTAAACTGTATTTCCCATCGAAGTCGGTTTGGGTTCCTGTACTGGTTCCTTTCACAATTACGTTTACGCCCGGAAGGGGAACGCCGTTCTGATCTGTCACGGTTCCAGTAACCGTGTTCTGAGTGTAAGAGTACTCTTCTCTTTCTCCCGCAAAAATCTGCGGGCTGGTTCCCATACCCAATACCAGAAAAAGGAAAAGGCACAAGAGAGTTCTTTGTTGTAAACCCGAAGAAAAATTAACGGGAGTAGTGGTAATTCTCATGTTCATAATTAATAATTAGTTTAGTTGTTGTGTTAAATATAGACATAAATTTTTTATTTCTTAAAGCATGTTAACAAATATAAAAATTTTTAAGAAGTTGATGATCATTACCTGCCTTTTGAAACCTAAACTTATACTTTAATATAGATAGAGCGTTTGTCCATCCATAATGCAATCAGCCAAAGCAGTAGCATATAACAGAAAGCAAAAAGCAATGAAGCGTTTAAAGCAGATAGCCAGCTAAGGAACACTTCTTCATAAATGAGCTTTTTCAAACTTTCTCCGCCAATGTGAATGAGGCTAATTATTTCAATAATAACACCCGATAGAATGTAAATAAAAAGAGGGTTTCTACCGAAAACTTCGAAAAAGTATGCTCCCTTCTTAAAATTAATTACTTCAGTAACAAAAATAAGAGCTCCCAGCAATAAGGTATCCCATCCAATGGTGTACAACACATAAGAGCTGGTCCAGATGGGTTTGTTTATAGGAAATAAAGGGCTCCAAAGTAAAGCCACCCCCAATAACACCAACCCACCGAGGGCCAGTTTCCAGACTGTATTAAAATTATTTCCTGATTTCTGAATAAACATTCCGGCCAAATAACCTCCTATTACATTCACTATCGCAGGAATGGTGCTCAATAGTCCCTCGGGATCAAAGGGAATCGCGTAACCGTGATATAAATTTTTAGGATTGAAAAAAACAAGATCAAACTTAAGTTCAGCATTTCCTTTTAAGCTATACGGATCGCCTGCATCACCAAAATGATACATGAGCCACCAATAGATAAGCAAAAGCCCTGTACTCACAACCAGCAATGGTTTTGTACTGAGATATCTTATAAGCAAACCCCCAATACAATAACATAAAGCGATTCGCTGCAATACTCCCATGATCCTGATATCTGCAAAATTCATAACCTGCCATCCCTGAAGGGCATCGCGATAAACAAAGGGAAATCCATTTAAAAAGAGTCCTATTAGAAAAATGAGTAGGGTTCTTGTAAACAACTTTTTTAAAAAAGCGCTTTCTCCCTTCGTTTCATACTTTTTTAAGCTAAAGC
>JBAVQO010000608.1:0-8517 GCA_049694135.1 Gillisia sp.
GTTCGGGAGTTTCAAAACGAGGCAGCGAATTGATGAAGTCCTGGGCAATATACATGCTGTTTACCATTTTATCTTTAGCATAACCCGGATGAACGATCTTACCCTTGATTTTTATATCTGCAGAAGCCGCATTAAAATTCTCGTATTCCAGTTCTCCTACCTGGCTTCCGTCCATGGTATAGGCCCAATCTGCACCAAATTTTTCTACATCAAATTTATGCGCTCCACGGCCGATCTCTTCATCTGGAGTAAAACCAATTCGGATTTTTCCGTGGGGTATATCGGGATTATTGATGAGATATTCCATGGCGGAAATTATTTCGGTTACTCCGGCTTTATCATCGGCACCTAAAAGTGTAGTGCCGTCTGTGGTGATTAAAGTTTGTCCTTTATACTGAAGCAGGTCTTCAAAATAATCTGGAGAAAGAACGATGTCTTCTTCTTTGTTTAGGACGATATCTTCGCCGTTATAATTTTCAATAATCTGCGGATTTACATTGGTGCCGGTAAAATCGGGGGAGGTATCGAAATGAGAAATGAATCCTATTACAGGAACAGGATGCGCGACATTTTCGGGAAGAGTTGCCATGATATACGCATTTTCATCTATTTCCACCTCCTGAAGGCCGATTAGTTTAAGCTCTTCGGCCAGTTTATTGGCGAGATTCCATTGCTTGCTGGTACTGGGAGTTTCTTTGCTGTGAGGATCGCTTTGGGTATCGATTTTCACATATCCTGTAAATCTTTCGATTAATTTATTTTTTGAAATCATTTATTAAGATTTTTATTTCTAATTGTGTTTTTTTAACAGATTACGACATCGTTTTAGCAGAATTTAACTCAAAAAAGTTAATATCAAACTTTAAACGCTTATCTTTAAGAAAATCAAAAATATCAAATTTATGAGAAACTATTACTTAATGTGTTGCCTGTTTTTTGTGGGCTTAATAGTCCAGGCACAGATAAATGAGGTTAGTGGAACGGTTGTAGACGATCAGAACCAGCCCATGCCGGGAGTGACTGTAGCAGTCAAAGGAACCAACAGGGGAACCACCACAGATTTTGATGGAAAATACACACTGCAGGCCGAAAGAGGACAAACGCTGGTGTTTTCGTTTGTAGGATTTGAGCAACGTGAAATTACGATTGATCGTGCAGTAATTGATGTAAAAATGGTAGCTGGAACGGCTTTATCTGAAGTGGTTTTAGTAGGATCAAGAAATAAAAAGCGCACGGTGACCGAATCTACGGTTCCTATAGATGTGTTGGACATAAAACAAATGGAAACGGCTGTGCCGCAGGTAAACCTCAATCAGATGCTGAATTATGTTGCACCGTCCTTCTCTTCCAACACTCAAACCATTTCAGACGGAACAGACCACATAGACCCGGCTTCACTTCGAGGGCTCGGGCCAGATCAGGTGTTAGTTCTGATAAATGGAAAAAGAAGACATACTTCTTCACTCATCAATGTGAACGGAACTTTTGGTAGAGGTAGTGTTGGAACCGATTTAAATGCTATTCCTGCCGTTGCCATTCAACGAATCGAGGTATTAAGAGATGGAGCATCTGCCCAGTATGGGTCTGATGCCATTGCTGGAGTAATCAACATCGTATTGCGCGATGATGTAAACCAATTAAGTGTAGACGTAACTTCAGGGGCTAATTTTTCGAAAAATGCGAATGAACAGACCGGAGGAGTGGATGGTGCTACGGTTAACGTAGCGGCAAGCTATGGAATCCCACTGGGCGACAATGGCGGATTCATAAATCTTTCTGGAGATTTCGATTATCGCGAGGACTACAACAGAATGAAGGAATGGGAAGGTTCTATCTTCAATGGATATAATGCTGTAGAATATGTAGCTTCTCAGGCCGGGGCGGATATAGGAAATCTTAGTGACAGCCAGATTCAGCAATATGCACAGGACGTTAGCTTTTTCGATCCGCAGCTTAAGAGCGATATTGCCAACGCGACAGATCATTCCACTCTGCAGGATCTTCTCAATTTTGATGTTACAGATCAGGAACTCGCGGTGAGAAATCAGCAGCGAAGCGATTATAATATGCGGGTTGGGCAGTCGGCCTTAAGAGGCGGTCGATTCTTTGCTAATTTTGCCTTGCCTTTAGATGATAATGGAACAGAACTATATTCGTTTGCAGGAGTGAGCTCCAGAAGAGGTAATTCTGCCGGCTTTTACAGATTACCGAACCAAAGCAGAACCTATACTCCTATTTACCTGAATGGATTTTTGCCAGAAATAAATTCCAAAATCAGCGATAAATCGCTTTCTGTGGGTATAAAAGGAAAAGTAAGCGATTGGGATGTGGATTTCAGCAATACCTGGGGAAAGAACCAGTTTATGTATCTCATTGGGAATACTCTTAACGCCTCTTTAGAACAGGCCAGTCCTACCACTTTTGATGCCGGAGGTTTTTCTTTTTCACAAAACACTACCAACCTTGATGTTTCCAGACTTTATGATGAAATATTTGAAGGATTAAACATAGCTTTTGGAGGAGAATACCGTCTTGAGAATTACGAGATAATTGCAGGCGAAAAAGCATCTTATGAGCAATATACCGCAAATGGCGACGTGGTAACAAGAGCCGACCAGCAACCTGCGGTAGATTTCTTCGGAAATTCGCGTCCTGGGGGTTCTCAGGTGTTTCCAGGATTCAGTCCTAAAAACGAACTTTCCAGGGAGCGCAGCAGTATTGCGGGATATGTTGATTTGGAAGCCGATTTCACCGATGCCTTTTTGTTGACTTTTGCCACGAGGTATGAAAACTATTCAGATTTTGGTTCTACTATCAATTTTAAAGTGTCCACACGGTATAAATTGACCGATAATGTCAATCTTAGAGCGGCAGCAGGAACCGGCTTCAGAGCTCCATCGCTGCATCAGCTATATTTCAATTCTACTTCCACAATTTTTGATAACGCGGGAAATCCGCAAGAAGTGGGAACTTTCAGCAACGATAGTCGTGCGGCAAAATTGTTGGGAATACCTGAGTTGAAAGAAGAAACCTCCAAAAGTATAAGCGCCGGGTTCACTTCAGAATTTCCCGATGCCAATATTACACTTACCATAGATGGATATTTTGTTGCCATAGATAACCGGGTAGTGTACACAGGCCAATTTCAAGGACCGGGAACAGGTACCGAACTAGACAATTTGTTATCCCAGGCAAATGCCACAGCGGCATCTTTTTTCGCCAATGCCATCAATACAGAGTCTAAAGGAATCGACTTGGTGTTATCGCATAATCTTTTATTTGGTAGCGGAGCCAGATTGAAATCAGATTTGGCGGCTACTCTTTCCAAAACCAAGAAAGTAGGCGATATTAAAGCATCTCCTCAGTTAGAACGCGCGGGTCTTGTGGGAACTTACTTTCCTGAAGACAGCCGGATCTATTTAGAAGAAGCAGTACCAAGAACAAAGCTAAACCTTAGCAATAGTCTAACAGTGGGTAACTTAAATATCTTTTTAAGAAACGTTTACTTTGGAGAAGTTACCGAAGCGGTTAACAGCCCTTCCCAACAACAGGTTTTTGGATCGAAAGTAGTTACAGATTTGTCTGCGGGATATAAAGTTTCAGATGCCCTCACCTTTACTGTAGGAGCAAATAATCTTTTCGATGTCTATCCAGACAGAGCCAAACCCGAATATGGAAACCGCAGTGATGGAAGATTCGACTGGTCTCGAAGAGCACAGCAATTTGGAGTTGCGGGTAGATTCTTATTTGCCAGGCTAAGTTTCTCGCTGAAATAAGAAAAAACATAATCTTCATAAAAAAAGCAGCCTTTCTGGGCTGCTTTTTTTATGTACTTTCTTAAAACTATTATTTTTCCTTTTGAAGATAATTTAGCACCAGATTACAAAGTTGATTGTTCTTTAAATTAAACTATTTTTGCATAAAACCGCGGTATGTATAAATCTCTTATCAGGCCTCTCTTATTTAAATTCGATCCTGAAAAAGTACATCATTTTACTTTCGATTTTTTAAAAGGAATTTTCAAAATTCCTGGTGCTGCTAAAATCGCCAGAAGAATGTTTGAAGTAAAAGATTCCAGGCTGGAAAGAGAGGTTTTCGGAATAAAATTTAAAAATCCTGTGGGCCTCGCAGCCGGTTTCGATAAAGATGCGAAACTTTACAAAGAATTATCTTCCTTCGGTTTTGGATTTATTGAGATAGGAACCCTAACCCCGCAGCCCCAGCCCGGAAATGATAAGAAGCGACTTTTCCGTTTAAAAGAAGACAAAGCGATCATAAACAGAATGGGCTTTAATAATGAAGGAGTTCAGGCGGCCGTACATAGGCTGAAAAAGAATAAGAACGTCTTGATTGGAGGTAATATCGGGAAGAATAAAGTTACTCCTAATACAGAAGCGGTAAACGATTATCTTATTTGTTTCGATTCGCTCTTTGAATATGTGGACTATTTCGTAGTTAATGTAAGTTCCCCCAATACTCCCAATCTGCGAGAGCTTCAGGATAAGGAGCCGCTAAAAATTTTACTGAATGCACTTCAGAAAAGGAATAAAGAACACACGTATTCCAAACCAGTTTTATTGAAAATAGCACCCGATCTTACAGATTCCCAATTGCTGGATATTATTGAAATAGTTTCAGAGACAAAAATAGATGGCATCATAGCCACCAATACAACAATAGGCAGAGAAGGTCTTTCTTCAGAAAATAAGACAGAAACCGGCGGGTTAAGCGGAAAGCCTCTGAAAAAAAGATCTACGGAAGTAATTAGATTTCTCTCCGAAAAAAGCAATAAATCTTTCCCAATCATTGGAGTAGGCGGAATACATTCTGCTGAAGATGCCCTCGAAAAACTGGAAGCAGGAGCCAGCCTCGTGCAGCTTTACACCGGATTTATTTACGAAGGCCCGCAGCTTGTAAAAGCCATTAATAAAGCGATCCTGAAAAAGTCCAGAAACAACCAACAATAAACAACAAACGACCAACAACAAATTAATTGATTAATGCCTGACCAGCTAATCCCTTTTCTTACCGCTGCTATACTGCTTACCGTTGCCCCGGGACCGGACATTATTTATGTGCTGGTACAAAGTATGGTGAATGGCAAAAAGGACGGAATCCTTACTGCCGCGGGTCTGGTTTCGGGAATTCTTATCCATACCAGCCTGGTGGCTTTTGGAGTTTCTGCGTTGATAAGACAATCTGATACGCTCTTTCTTATAATAAAGATTTTTGGAGCCTGTTATTTACTATTCATTGCTTACAAAGTTTATAAAGGTGGCGACCAGGTGGCGATTTCGGCAGAGGCGGTTCCGAAAAAAAGAAATTTCGCTCTTTACAGGCAGGGTTTTATAATGAACGTTTTAAATCCTAAAGTCACCATCTTTTTTCTGGCTTTTTTTCCCGGTTTTCTATGGGAACCGGAAGGAAATACCCTTTACCAGTTCTATGTCCTGGGTTTTCTTTTTATAATCCAGGCTTTTGTTATTTTTTCTGTAGTAGCACTGCTTTCCGGAAAGATTTCAAAATATCTCAATCGTCATCCTGCTTCAGGAAAGTTTCTTAAATGGTTACAGATCATCGTTTTTTTGGGAATTGCTATTTTAATTTTAATCTAACGATTCCTAATCTTATAATGGCTTTTATGAGAGAAAGGCAACAAAATCAATTTTTCGAAGGCTTTTTTATATAATCATCAAAAGAGTATCTTTGAAATATGGATAAAATAAAACTGATAGAATGCCCGCGAGATGCCATGCAAGGCATAAGGGATTTTATTCCCACATCGGCAAAGGTTCAGTATATTCAATCCCTTCTTCGCTGCGGATTTGATACCATAGATTTCGGAAGTTTTGTTTCGCCTAAAGCTATCCCACAGATGGCCGATACGGCAAAGGTCCTGGAGCAGCTTGATTTATCTTCCACCAGGAGTAAATTACTGGCAATAATTGCTAACACGCGTGGCGCTATCGATGCTGTTAAGTTTGAAGAAATAAAATATTTAGGTTACCCTTTTTCAATTTCTGAAAATTTTCAGATGCGAAATACCCACAAAACCATCGCGGAATCTGTAGAAACTTTAAAGGAAATATTGGAGATTGCCACTATTAACAACAAAGAAGTGGTGGCTTATTTATCAATGGGGTTTGGAAATCCCTACGGCGATCCCTGGAACGTAGAAATTGTGGCAGACTGGACAGAAAAATTGTCGGCAATGGGAGTAAAAATACTTTCTCTTTCAGATACAGTGGGAAGTTCGACTCCGAAAGTTATAGATTATTTGTTTTCTCATTTAATTCCGCAATATCCTGCGATTGAATTTGGAGCGCATTTGCATACAACGCCTTCCAGCTGGAAAGAAAAAATAGGATCGGCATACAAAGCGGGGTGTCGCCGGTTCGATGGAGCAATTCAGGGCTTTGGCGGCTGTCCTATGGCTAAAGACGAACTTACGGGGAATATGCCCACCGAAAAGATGCTTTCATACTTCAACACAGCAAAAGCTGAAACCAACGTAAAAATGACAAGCTTCGAGTCTTCTTATAACCAGGCGACTAAAATTTTTACAACTTATCACTGATGTTGGTATAGTAGTAATCTGTATTTATTACTTCTATTGCATCAAAAAAGCGTATATTTGCACGCAATTAATCTTTAATTGCCATGACTGCACACGATTCTAAAATTGTTGGTGAAGGACTAACTTACGACGATGTACTTTTAGTTCCTGCCTTTTCTGAAGTTTTACCAAGAGAAGTCAGCATTCGATCCAAATTCACTAAAAATATTCCGATTAATGTTCCCATAGTTTCTGCGGCTATGGATACCGTGACCGAAAGTAAAATGGCTATTGCCATGGCTCGTGAAGGTGGAATAGGCGTGTTGCATAAAAACATGTCTATAGAAGATCAGGCAATGAAAGTTCGAAAAGTGAAACGCGCCGAGAGCGGAATGATTATAGATCCGGTCACTTTGCCCATTACCGCGATTGTTGCAGATGCCAAAAGCAACATGAAAGAGCATAGCATCGGGGGAATTCCTGTTATTGATGATGAAGGGAAACTGCTGGGAATTGTTACCAACCGCGATCTTCGGTTCGAAAAGAATAATAAACGGCCTATTTCTGAAGTCATGACTTCCACAAATCTGGTTACTGTTTCGGAAGGAACGTCCCTGGAAGACGCCGAAGAGATCCTTCAGGAAAATAAAATTGAAAAATTACCGGTAGTAAATGCTGAAGATAAACTCGTGGGGTTAATCACTTTTCGGGATATTACCAAACTTTCCCAAAAACCACAGGCCAACAAAGATAGCTACGGAAGACTGCGTGTTGCGGCTGCTGTTGGTGTTACCGCAGATGCGGTGCATAGAGTTGAAGCCCTGGTAAATGCCGGAGTCGATGCGGTTATAATCGACACTGCTCACGGACACACGAAAGGAGTGGTTACGGTTCTAAAAGAAGTAAAGAAAAAATTCCCTGATTTGGAAGTGGTAGTGGGAAACATTGCCACGGGCGAGGCTGCACGATATCTTGTGGATGCCGGCGCCGATGCTGTTAAAGTAGGAATTGGTCCGGGTTCCATCTGTACTACTCGGGTGGTGGCCGGAGTTGGCTTTCCTCAATTTTCTGCTGTGCTGGAAGTTGCCGCAGCTATTAAAGGTTCGGGGGTTCCCGTGATTGCAGACGGCGGAATTCGTTATACGGGCGATATTCCCAAAGCGATTGCGGCCGGAGCAGATTGTGTAATGCTGGGATCTTTACTGGCGGGTACAAAAGAGTCTCCCGGGGAAACTATTATTTACGAAGGTCGAAAGTTCAAATCTTACCGGGGAATGGGTTCTGTAGAGGCTATGGAAAAAGGTTCAAAAGACCGCTATTTTCAGGATGTGGAAGATGATATCAAAAAACTGGTGCCGGAAGGGATTGTTGGGCGTGTGCCGTACAAAGGAGATTTGGTAGAAAGTATTCACCAGTTTGTGGGCGGCCTTCGCGCAGGAATGGGATATTGCGGGGCAAAAGACATTGCTGCGCTACAGGAAAGAGGTAAATTTGTTAAAATAACTTCTTCGGGCATCCACGAGAGTCATCCGCACGATGTGACCATTACCAAAGAATCTCCGAATTATAGCAGATAAATTAGATTTTTGGCAATAAAAATGCCGGACTGCTTTTGGGCAGTCCGGAATTCAATTTTTCAAAAGAAAAATCTATTCGACAGCAAGTCCTAATTTTTTCATGACTTCATCTGTAATATCGAATTTTGGATCTGCAAAAGCCAGACCATTGGCGCTGGCGTTAAGAATTTGAGTATATCCCTCTTTTTCCACAATCTGCTTCATAGCATCATCGATCTTTTTGTAAAGAGGATTTGTTAATTCTGTTCTTTTCATTTGAAGTAGAACCGATGCTTTCTGACGGAAATTCTTAATCTCATTTTCCAATCCTACTATCTGTCCTTCTTTCCCTTTTTTAATAGAATCGGTATAAGTGGCATTGTTGGCCTGATAATCACTCACAAG
>JBAVQO010000609.1:0-7187 GCA_049694135.1 Gillisia sp.
CAAATTGATGGTGAATACAAGGGTAAAGTAAAAAAAGTTACTGCAGAAATCGGGGTTAAAAAACTAAATATCGCCGTTCCTGCAGATTTTATTCCCTAGCCGCTTTTTCAGGTTATAAAGACATAGCTTTCCCGTTACCCAATTCAGAAACCGGGCCACAAGGAATATATTCGCCTGGAATGGGATCGTACCATAATACGTTTTCTCCTACCTGCTCACTGGTTTTCCAGCCCCAAATTCCCAGGCTTCTCACGCTATTCAGATAGGAATTGGTACTGGCATTTATATCTAATTTTGGTGTTTTATCTTCAGGATCCTGAGTTTCTCCTGTCTTTTTACCATCTTTCACCTTCGTAGGAGTATAATTTACCAAATATTTATCAAGCATTTTCTTGTAGTCTTCCTCGGTACCTTCGTTTAGATCTTTATCGAATTCATTTTTGAAAGCCGAGGCAAAATCGTTGGCTCCCTGTTTAAATTTATCCTGCGTTTCTTTGGGAGCTACCTCTTTCATATACGCGTCAATAAATTGAGCTAAATTAAGGTCAGTTGCTCCGGGAGTATCGGTTTTTGGCAACATGGTTTCCAAAATTTGTTTTAAGGCAAAACCGTTTCCCGCACTTAAGAATACCGGCTGCCAGTCATAATCGGGTTTGTTCTGGCAGCTTTCTAATAAGCTGAGAGTTGTAGGCCCAATTATTAATACTCCTGCGCCAAGTCCAAGATTTTTTATTACTTCTCTTCTGTTCATAATTTTAATTTTATGCCTTCGAGGACGGTTTAAAATTCTTTGAAGCGTGATCTGCCGCTCTGGCAGTCATAGCCATATAAGTCAACGATGGGTTTTGACAGGCCGAAGAAGCCATAAAAGCACCATCCGTAACATATACATTCGGAACGGCATGAATCTGGTTGTTACCATTTAAAACTGACGTTTTGGGGTCGCGACCCATTCTGGCCGTTCCCATTTCGTGGATTCCCAACCCGGGAGCTCCTAATTCATCGTAAGTGGTAATGTCTTTAAACCCGCCTTTTTCGAGCATCAAAGCGGCTTGTTCTTTCATGTCTTTACGCATCTTCAATTCATTTTCCTTGAATTCTGCATCGAAGGTAATGGTTGGTAATCCCCAGTCATCGAGTTTATCGTAATTCAGTGTCATTTTATTTTCGTGGTAAGGAAGAGTTTCACCAAAAGCCAGCAATCCCATCGTCCAACCACCGGGTTCACTTACGGCTTCTTTGAGTTTTTTACCATACCCCACTTCAGCAATCATCTCTTCCCAATCGCCACGACTGGCACCTCCCTGGTATCCGTATCCGCGAATGAAATCAAGGTTTTCATTATCGCTCAAATTGCGGAACCTCGGTAAATAAATACCATTAGGTTTTCTTCCTTTATAATATTGATCTTTGAAACCATCAAATTTTCCACGTGCCCCCACCTGGAAATGATGATCCATAATATTATGTCCCAGTTCTCCGCTATCGTTCCCCATTCCATCAGGAAACCTATCCGATTTAGACTGAAGAAGCACACTCGCAGAAGCCATAGAGGAGGCACATAAAAAGATAACATCTGCCTTAAATTCAAGTTTTTCTTTTGTTTCTGTGTCGATAACCTTAACACCTGTAGCCTTTTTAGTATCGGGATCGTACATGACTTCAGATACAATAGAGAACGGCCGTAGAGTCATATTTCCGGTTTTGCTGGCAGCAGGCAAGGTCGAAGAAACACTGCTGAAATACGCTCCGTAAGGACAGCCCCGAATACACCGATTTCTAAACATACAATGCGACCGGCCTTCAAAATGCTCCTCATTCCCGGTAATATGAGCCACCCGCCCCATTGTAAGGACACGATCGGTGAAATTTTTGGCTATGCTGTCTCTTAAATGATCTTCTACGCAATTCAACTCCATGGGAGGTAAAAAATTCCCATCAGGAAGTTGCGATAAACCTAAGTTTTCGCCGCTAACTCCAATAAAGGATTCAACATAACTATACCAGGGCGCGACATCCTTATAGCGAATTGGCCAGTCCACTCCCACTCCATCTCTTTTATTTGCGGTAAAATCAAGGTCGCTCCAACGGTAGCTATGGCGACCCCACATAATAGATCTTCCCCCCACGTGATAACCTCGCATCCAGTCAAAACGTTTTGTTTCATTGTACGGATGTTTAATATCGTCTACAAACCAATGGGCGCTGGCTTTATTTGTGGTATAACCGGTACGGGCTTGCTTTTCCTGTCTCTTTTGTTCTTCTCTCGTCTGTTGTCCTTTGAATTTGTAATCCCAGGGATCATCGTTCATGGTTACATAATCCTTAACATGTTCTACCATAGGTCCTCGTTCAAGAACAAGGGTTTTAAAACCTTTTTCACACAATTCTTTGGCGGCCCAACCGCCGCTAATTCCGGAGCCTACCACAATAGCATCAAAGGAATCTATTTCGTTAACTTTTACCACAATTTTGAAGTTTTTATTAAATTTTTCTGAAGTGTTTTCTCAAATATATAAATTTATATTTATTAAATAATTCTAAAATTTAACTACTTTTAAGAAACCATTAGTCCCAATTTGTAATTATTAACGTTTAATTTATGAAATATTCCCCGGCAAAAACTCTCTCCCGGCTGCTGCCATTACTGATTTTTTCAATTTTAGTTTGCTCCTGTAAAGACGCCGAAAAAAATAAGAAACAGGAAATAGCCTCCACAACAACACAATCTTCAGAATCCGATTTATTTTTTAAACTCTCTTTAGCCGAATGGTCTTTTCATACGCCTCTTCAGAACGGAGAAATGAATCCTATGGATTTTGCTAAAAGGGCAAAGGAGTTGGGCTTTTCCGGTCTTGAATATGTGAGCCAGTTTTATACTCCACTTTTTCAAAACAGTGAAGATCCAAAAGCAGCACTGCAAAAAATTCTGGATACTCTCAAAGCAAAAAGCGAAAAGTACAATGTGAAAAATGTACTAATAATGGTAGATAATGAAGGAGATCTTGCTTCTCCGGAAGAATCGGAGAGAAATCAGGCTGTAGATAATCACAAAAAATGGGTTGATGCAGCACAGTTTCTGGGCTGTCATGCTATTCGTGTTAATCTTTTTGGAAGCGATTCTGCTTCTGTATGGAAACCGGCTTCCATTGATGGACTTACGAAACTTGCAAAATACGCCGCAGATAAAAAAATTGAAGTGCTCGTTGAAAACCATGGCTATCTTTCTTCCAATTCAGAACTTCTTGCCAAAGTAATTCAAGGAGTGGGAATGCCGAATTGCGGAACTCTTCCCGATTTCGGTAATTTTTGTTTACGACGCGAAGGAGGCGAACGCTGGAACGCCCCCTGTATTAAAGAATACCCACGCTATAAAGGAATAGAAGAAATGATGCCTTATGCTAAAGCAGTAAGCGCAAAATCCTACGACTTTGATAAAACTGGAAATGAAACCCTTATAGATTACTATAGAGTCCTAAAAATAGTGAAGGATGCAGGATATACAGGATTTATAGGAACTGAATACGAAGGAACTCGTTTAAGCCCGGTGGAGGGCATTAAAGCAACCAAAAATTTATTGATAAAAGCAGGAAAAAAAGTTCAAGAAAACCACTAATCAACTATGAAAAATACAATTCGCTTTCAACTCTCCATCATGATGTTTCTGGAATTCTTTATCTGGGGCGGATGGTTCGTGACTTTAGGCACATTTTTAGATTACAACCTAAACGCGAGTGGAGCACAAATTGCAACCGCTTTTTCTACGCAATCCTGGGGCGCAATCATAGCTCCCTTTATTATCGGACTTATTGCCGATCGATTTTTTAATGCCGAGAGAATCCTCGGAATACTTCATTTAGCAGGGGCCGTTTTAATGTATTTCATGTACGTAAGCACCGACTTTAACCAGTTCTACCCTCTGGTTTTAGGATACATGATAGCCTACATGCCCACTCTGGCGCTCGTAAATTCCGTTAGTTTTAATCAGATGGAAGATCCCGCAAAAGAATTTTCTTTTATCAGGGTTTTTGGAACAATAGGATGGATCGTGGCCGGACTTATTATAAGTTACGTATTTTTCTGGGACACTCAGGAAGCTCTTCAGCAGGGGATGCTTAAAAACACTTTTTTAATGGTGGGAATTGCCTCGGCAATTTTGGGAATTTTCAGTTTCACCTTGCCCAAAACTCCACCCACGGTAGATCGTTCTAAAAAAGTAAGTATTACTGAAACTTTAGGACTGGATGCACTTACGCTCTTAAAAGACAAGAATTTCCTGATGTTCTTTATAGCTTCTATCTTAATTTGTATCCCGCTTGCCTTTTATTACCAAAACACTAATTTGTTCCTTTCTGAAATAGGAGTTTCCAATCCTACCGGACTCATGACCATAGGTCAGGCTTCAGAAGTGTTATTTATGCTGCTTCTCCCCTTCTTCTTTAAAAAATTCGGTTTTAAAAAGACGATTATTGCCGGCATGCTCGCGTGGACAGTACGATATCTTTTGTTCGCATTTGGAGACACCGGGGATCTTTTATTTATGTTGATCATTGGTATCGCTCTGCATGGCTTATGTTACGATTTCTTTTTCGTTTCTGGCCAGATTTACACCAATTTCAAGGCCGGACCAAAATATAAAAGTTCTGCGCAGGGCTTAATTACCTTAGCCACTTATGGAGTGGGAATGCTAATTGGCTTTTATGTTGCTGGACTTATTACAGATGCCAACCTTTTGGGCGAAAAAGTGCACGTCTGGAAGTCAATTTGGATATTCCCTGCCGCCTTCGCGTTTGGAGTAATGATTCTTTTTGCCGTATTTTTCAAAAACGAAAAAATTGATAAAAAAGATATTGAAATTTAAAGTAAAGGAAAAGACTGAGCTATGAGCAAGAAAATACGACTTGGGATATTGGGTGGTGGCGGAGATTCTTTAATAGGAATTCTTCACAGAGTTGCGGCTTCCATGTATGATCAATATGAAATTGTGGGAGGCGTTTTTAACCCTGATTTTGACGATAATATTGGTTTTGCGGAAGAAATTGGGATCAAAACCAACCGCATCTATAAAGATTTTGATACCCTTGTTGAAAAAGAATCGGCTTTACCCGCCGGGGAAAAAATGCAGGTACTTTCAGTTCTTACCCCAAATTTTCTGCACTTCTCCATGGCAAAGAAGCTGCTTGAAAACGGTTTCAATGTGATCTGTGAAAAACCCATGACGACCACTTACGAAGAAGCTCTTACCCTTAAAAATTCTGCGGAAAAAACTAAAAAACTATTCGCCGTCACCTACACCTACACCGGTTATCCTATGGTTCGCCAAATGCGCGAAATGATAACCAGCGGAGAACTGGGAA
This sequence comes from Gillisia sp., assembly GCA_049694135.1. GTDB lineage: Bacteria > Bacteroidota > Bacteroidia > Flavobacteriales > Flavobacteriaceae > Gillisia. The sequence continues at coordinate 5,358 of JBAVQO010000609.1, forward strand.
ATATTCAGAAGATAGACGTACAATATTATCAGGGCTGGATAAACCCTATTATTCATGATGAAAAAGCCCGGGCTGAAACCTGGAGGTTAGATCCTGAAAAAGCGGGAATAAGCTGCTGTATCGGCGACATCGGAACGCATGCTTTCGATATGATTGAATATGTTACCGGCCTAAAAGTCGATCAGGTGCTGGCAGATCTGAATTATTTGTACAAGGATAATAAAATGGACATCGATGGAACAGTTTTATTGAGGTTTTCACCTTTTGTAAAAGGAGTTTTAAGATCCAGCCAAATCGCCACAGGCGAAGAAAATAATTTTTCAGTAAAGGTTTACGGCGAAAAAGCCGGCCTGAAATGGGAGCAGGAAAATCCAAATTACCTTTATAAATTGGAAGAAGGAAAACCTCTGCAGGTCTTAAAACCAGGGCACGTTTATAACAGCAAACTTTCCCTGGACGGCTCTAAACTTCCGCCGGGACATCCGGAAGGAATCTTTGATTCTATGGGAAATATCTACAAGGGAGTTGCCCGGGCGATAAAAGGTGAAGCCTATAATCCCGCCGAATTTCCAACCCTGGAAGATGGCCTTCGAGGAATGGATTTTATTGAAAAAGTTGTGGAATCAAATTCCAGGGGAAATGTCTGGATGAAACTGAATGAGTAGAAAAATTAGATAATTTGGATGAAAACTATTAAAGGACCAGCGGTTTTTTTAGCACAATTTATAGATGATCAACCTCCGTTTAGCAGTCTGGAATGTTTGTGCCAATGGGCTTCAGACCTGGGATATAAAGGAATTCAGATCCCAACCTGGGAGACGCGGTTAATAGATTTACACAAGGCAGCAGAAAGCAAAGATTACTGCGAGGAACTCAAAGCTAAGGTGCGATCCTATGGATTGGAGATAACAGAACTTTCCACTCATTTGCAGGGACAGCTCGTAGCGGTACATCCGGCTTATGATATTATGTTCGATAATTTTGCTCCTGAAGCCTATAAGAACAACCCGAAAAAGAGAACAGAATGGGCTGTTTCTCAGCTAAAAGCCGCGGCAAAGGCAAGCCGTAATTTGGGACTGGATGTTCATGGAACTTTTAGCGGGTCTTTGCTATGGCACACATGGCACCCCTGGCCACAGCGCCCTGAAGGATTGGTGGAAATGGGATTCGAAGAACTTGCTAAAAGGTGGATGCCTATTCTAAACGTTTTTGATGAGCAGGGTGTTGATGTTTGTTATGAAATTCATCCCGGCGAAGACTTACACGATGGCGTGACCTTCGAACGATTTTTGGAAGCGACAAACCATCACAAGAGGGTAAATATCTTGTACGATCCCAGTCATTTTGTGCTTCAGCAACTCGATTATTTAAAATATATAGATCATTACCACGACTATATAAAGATGTTTCACGTAAAAGATGCCGAGTTCAATCCAACGGGAAAAAAAGGAGTCTTTGGAGGATATGGAGATTGGATTGACCGTGCCGGAAGATATCGTTCTTTAGGAGACGGACAGGTAGATTTTAAATCTATTTTTTCTAAACTCACCCAATATGGATGTGATGTGTGGGCTGTAATGGAATGGGAATGTTGCATAAAATCTCCCGAACAGGGCGCGAGAGAGGGCTCTAAATTCATAAAAGACCACATTATTGAAGCAACTACGAAAAAATTCGATGATTTTGCCGGCACCGAAATCGATAAGGAAAAACTAAAAAGAATTCTAGGAATTAACCAATAAACCTAAAACAATGAAAAAAACAGGATTTCTACTCATGGCCACTGCTCTAATGGCCATTGGCTGTAATAACAATAAGAAAAACGAGCAC
>JBAVQO010000610.1:0-2825 GCA_049694135.1 Gillisia sp.
CCATCTTTTTGTAGGGTCACATCAATCTTATCGGTTACTTCGAACCCGGAGTCTTTGCGAAGGTTTTGGATTCTGTTTATCAATTCTCTCGCAATTCCTTCCTTTTTTAACTCTTCGGTGATGTTAACATCCAGTGCTACAGTAATATTACCGCTGCTGGCCACGAGCCATCCTTCAATATCCTGAGAAGTTATAACCACTTCTTCGGCGCCCAAATTAATCATTTTTTCATTAACGGCAACGCTTATTTTTCCATCCTTTTCGAGGGTGGAAATTTCTTCTGAAGTAAAATTATTAATCCGATCCACCACTGCTTTTACGTCCTTCCCGAAGCGTGGGCCCAAGACTTTAAAATTTGGTTTGGCCTGTTTCACCAGGATTCCCGAAGCGTCGTCTATAAGCTCGATCTGCTTTACATTCACTTCAGATTTTATAAGATCTTCTACCGCTTCAATTTCACTCTTTTGTTGTTCATCCAGCACAGGAATCATCACTCTTTGCAGAGGCTGCCGCACTTTTATCATTTCTTTTTTCCGAAGGGAAAGTACTAATGAAGAAATGGTTTGTGCTTTTTCCATCTTATGTTCCAGCTCTTTATCTACAAAAGCTTTGTCAAACTTCGGAAATTCCGCCAGGTGCACCGATTGATAGCCTTCTTTTTGCGTTACTTCGTTCAAATCACGGTATAGCCTATCCATAAAGAAGGGGGCTACGGGAGCACTCAATTTTGAAACAGTTATCAAACAGGTGTATAGTGTTTGATATGCCGAGATTTTATCCTGCTCGTAATCGCCTTTCCAGAAACGCCTTCTGCTTAGTCGCACAAACCAGTTGCTTAAATTTTCCTGAACAAATTCTGAAATCGCCCGGGTTGCCCGTGTAGGCTCATATTCCGAATAGAATTTATCGACTTTCTTAATCAAACTGTTCAGTTCTGAAAGTATCCAACGGTCGATTTCCGGTCTTTTTTCCAGCGGAACATCTTCTTCTGAATAAGTGAAGTTATCGATATTCGCATAGAGTACAAAGAAAGAATAGGTATTATAAAGGGTTCCGAAAAATTTACGGCTCACCTCCGAAATTCCTTCAATATCAAATTTCAGGTTATCCCAGGGGTTGGCATTCGAAATCATGTACCAGCGGGTCGCATCGGGACCAAAAGCAGCCAGAGTTTCGAATGGATCTACCGCATTCCCAAGGCGCTTGGACATTTTTTGCCCATTTTTGTCGAGCACAAGACCGTTGGAAACCACATTTTTATATGCCACATCATCAAATATCATGGTTGCAATCGCGTGCAGCGTATAAAACCAGCCGCGGGTCTGATCGACACCTTCTGCTATAAAATCGGCTTTTCGCTGTTCATCTTCAACTTTTTCCTTATTCTCAAAAGGGTAATGCCATTGCGCGTAAGGCACAGAACCGGAATCGAACCAGACATCGATAAGATCTGATTCCCGTTTCATAGGTTTTCCTGAAGGGGAAACCAGGGTGATCTCATCTACCACATTTTTATGAAGATCTACAAGATCGTAATTTTCCTCGCTCATATCGCCCGGAACAAAAGATTCGAAAAGGTCTTTTTTCATAAAGCCTGCTTTTACAGACTTTGCCATCTCTTCTTTCAATTCCTTCACAGAACCAATGATCAATTCTTCTTTTCCATCTTCGGTTCTCCAGATAGGTAATGGGATTCCCCAATATCGGCTCCTGGAAAGGTTCCAGTCGTTGGCATTGGCAAGCCAGTTTCCAAAGCGGCCTTCGCCGGTAGATTTTGGTTTCCAGTTTATGCCTTTGTTCAATTCATACATTCTATCCTTGAATTCGGTAACTTTTATAAACCAGGAATCCAACGGGTAATATAAAATAGGCTTATCGGTTCTCCAGCAGTTTGGATAGCTGTGCAGGTATTTTTCGACTTTAAAAGCCCTGTTATCTTCTTTTAGTTTGATGGCGATTTCAACATCTACCGATTTTTCGGGAGCCTGGCCATCGTCATAATATTCATTTTTTACATATTTCCCTCCAAATTCGCCTACTTCAGGACGAAATCTTCCCTGAAGATCTACCAACGGGACAAGATTATCATTTTCATCTTTAACCAGCATCGGCGGAATTTCGGGAGTGGCCTGTTTGGCTACCATTGCATCATCGGCACCAAAAGTTGGAGAGGTATGAACAATCCCCGTTCCATCTTCGGTAGTTACAAAATCGCCGGCGATTATTCTAAATGCGTTTTCAGGGTGATCAAAAGGCTTGGTATAGGCAAGCAATTGCTCGTATCGGCTTTCTACCAGGTCTTTCCCTAAAAATGATTTTTCTTCAACAAAATAAGGAATTTTATCGCCCTGCTTATAAGAATCTAAAGCATCTCTGGTTTCTACTTTTTTGAATTTTTTGTCGAATTGCTCGTTTATCAGGCTTTTTGCCAGAATAACTTTTATCGGTTCCAAAGTGTACTGATTGTAGGTAGAAACCAGCACATATTCTATTTTTGGCCCGACAGTTAGCGCGGTATTTGAAGGCAATGTCCACGGAGTGGTAGTCCAGGCGATAAAGAAAATATCCCCGTCATATTCCGAAAGAAAATCAGGCAGGGTATTTCTAACCGCCTTAAACATAGCGGTAACCGTGGTATCGGTAACATCCTGATAGGTTCCAGGCTGATTCAACTCATGCGAACTCAAGCCTGTTCCCGCTTTCGGGGAATACGGCTGAATGGTGTAGCCTTTATAAATAAGGCCTTTCTTGTAAATTTCGGAAAGCAGCCACCACACCGTTTCCATATATTTAGATTTATAGGTAATGTATGGATCATCCATATC
>JBAVQO010000611.1:0-1908 GCA_049694135.1 Gillisia sp.
GTGAATCATCACCGGGCGGTGCAATTCATTATCGCTTCCTTTATAAGTAAGGTCAAACCGCTCGGGTAAATTATAATCTACCTGAATGGTTCCTAGTTGCCAGCTTCTGCCAAGCGCATCTTTTACCATAAAATCCAGTTTCGGACCGTAAAAGGCCGCTTCGCCGGTTTCTACTACGTAATTTAATTCTTTATCCTCGACGGCTGAAATTATGGCAGCTTCTGCCTTTTCCCATACTTCATCACTGCCAATGTACTTTTCTTTATTATCGGGATCTCTCAAGGAAACCTGAGTGGTAAAATCGTTAAATCCTAAAGAACTGAATACATATAAAGTAAGGTCGATGACTTTTTTGAATTCCGTATCCAATTGGTCGGGAGTACAAAAAATATGCGCATCGTCCTGGGTAAATCCTCTTACCCGTGTTAAACCGTGTAGTTCCCCACTTTGTTCATATCTGTAGACCGTTCCAAATTCGGCATATCTTTTCGGAAGATCACGATAACTCCAGGGAGAGGAATTGTAAATTTCGCAGTGGTGCGGACAATTCATAGGTTTCAGCAAAAATTCTTCCCCTTCATTAGGAGTGTGAATAGGCTGAAAACTGTCTGCTCCATATTTGGCATAATGACCGGAAGTTACATAGAGTTCCTTTTGTCCGATATGTGGCGTCACCACCATTTCGTAACCGGCTTTTTTCTGAGCTTTTTTCAAAAAATTCTCCAGCCGTTCTCTTAGGGCCGCACCTTTAGGAAGCCATAACGGCAATCCCTGGCCTACTTTAGATGAAAAAGTGAATAATTCCAGCTCTTTTCCCAGTTTTCTATGATCTCTTTTTTTCGCTTCTTCCAGCAGTTCCAGGTATTCCTTTAAATCCTTCTGTTTAGGAAAGGAAATACCGTAAACGCGAGTAAGCTGCGGATTTTTTTCATCGCCACGCCAGTAAGCTCCGGCCGCACTGGTTAATTTAACCGCTTTTATGATTCCGGTATTGGGTATGTGTCCTCCACGGCATAAATCGGTAAAAGTATCATGATCACAAAAGGTAATGCTGCCGTCCTCCAGATTTTCGATAAGCTCCACCTTAAAAGGATTCTCCTGCTCCTTGTAATATTTTAAAGCATCAGCTTTAGAGACAGACCGCATGGCGAAATCATGTTTGCCACGGGCAATTTCCAGCATTCGGTCTTCAATTTTCTTAAAATCGTTTTCAGAGACTTTCTCTTCTCCAAAATCTACATCATAATAAAATCCATTTTCAATGGCCGGTCCTATGGTTAATTTGGAGCCGGGATAAAGCTCTTCTATCGCCTGTGCCATTACGTGCGAAGTAGAATGCCAGAAGGCTTTTTTACCTTCCTTGTCATTCCATGTATATAAGGTAAGACTTCCATCGGTAGTCAAGGGCGTCACAACTTCAACAATAGTGTCGTTAAATTTTGCTGAAATCACATTTCTGGCCAGTCCTTCGCTAATGCTTTTCGCAACTTCCAGGGGGGTGATTCCATTTTCAAATTCCTTAATACTGCCATCTGGCAAAGTGATCTTTATCATATTCTCTTGTAATTATGGAGCAAAGATAACAGGTTAAATGCGCCTGCACAATATACTCTTATATATATTGCTAATATTTCTTTGGGTGTTCCCCACATTTTTAATGTGGGTCGGGCTATACGTTTTATCCCCGATAAAAATCGGGGGATATCACTGCTATCCCTAACACAAAAAATAATGTATAAGAAAGATTTTCCTGTAAAATCATTTCTTCAATTTAAAAAAAGATAGTATTTTGCTTTCCCTCAATTTTGATTTTCAGGGATTTGAGAAAAATATTAAAAAAGTCTTAAAATATATTTGTTAGAAAGGAAAAAAGGGTGGTATATTTGCGCCCGCTTAGGGGTTTTGTAG
>JBAVQO010000612.1:0-3016 GCA_049694135.1 Gillisia sp.
CTCACAACGTATGCTCGTCAAGAAGTTACCATACTGCCGGCTTTCTTTTTTTAAGAATTTTGTTATTGTAGAACCTCACGAAAATGTAGTAATGGATTCTGCTAAAGTAAAGTCTGCACTCAGTGTCATGATCAGGCATTTTGGTGGGAATGAGTTTTCTATCATTTCTTATCGACGAAACAAATATACGGTTGCCGACGATGCTTATAACCCTTTTACGGCCAGATTGTTTAAACGGGTTAAAGGTTTCGCAGTAGTTTCAGACTGCGCCAGTGTGAGAGAAAAGGCTATTGAAGAACAGGAGAAATTCAATGGTTCATTTGCCTTTTTTGAACGGCTTGAAGAAGCTCAAAATTGGGCAATAAATATGGTTTCAATGCCCAATGAAACTTCCTCTTTTCTGTAGCGCATTTTCCCTCTGTTAGTTTTAAAATACGCGTAACAGCGTTTAATTTTTGTTTTTCTTCTTACCGAATAATCGCTGAAAAAATCCCTTTTTCTTTTTTTCTTTTTTCTCCCGGTTATTCTTATCCGGATTGCTGAAGATCCTCTTGAAAAAACCATCTCTTTTACTCGGCTCACAGTTCAACAATTCTTCTACCTTATTTGAAGGTCTTTCAAAATGTGCATTGGTAATAGCATTAAATTCTGGCTCGGAATTCAGCTTTTTCAGAAAAAGAGCAAAGACAGGTAAAGCAGAATTGGCTCCCTGCCCGATGGCGGTGTTCCTAAACCCGATGCGGTGATCATCACTTCCTACCCAGGTTAAGGCAACTAACTTAGGAGTTATTCCTACAAACCAGCCATCTTTGTTTGACTGAGTGGTCCCGGTTTTTCCAGCAATATCATTGTTCAAACCATACGTTGTTCTTAAGCGTGTGGCGGTACCACTGTCTACAGTGGCTTTCATAAACTGGATCATAATTTCCCGGGTTTGTTCACTGTAAGCCGGGGCTTTTTGTATTTCGGGTTGAAACTGAGCTAACAGATTTCCTTTGGCATCTTCAATTTTTGTGATATAATAAGGATTGCTGGGCCTTCCGTGATTTACAAAACTGGTATAAGCACGTGCCATTTCTTCCATATTCAATTCTGCTGTACCCAAAGCAATAGAGGGAACTTTCGGAATTTTAGACTCAATTCCCATCTTCCTGGCTTCATTAATTACCTTGTCTATCCCAGTTTGCATAAGCACTTTTACGGCAATGGTATTAATAGAATTGCTTAAGGCCGTTTGCAGGTTATAATTCATATACGGATCTTCGCCAGAAGATCCGGCATTGGTAGGAGTCCAGCCATTGCTGTACGTTACAGCATCGGCAGAGAAATAAGTACAGGGATCCATTCCATTTTCCAGGGCGGCCGTGTAAACCACGGGTTTAAAAGTAGAACCAACCTGACGTTTACTTTGGGAGACATGGTCATACTTATAATGCTCAAAATCTATTCCTCCAACCCAGGCTTTAACAGCCCCTGTTGTTGGCTCCACAGCCAAAAATCCGGCGTTTAAGAATTTTAAATAATATTTTATGCTATCCAGCGTAGTAGCTTTTAGCATTTTATCTTTACCATAATCAAAAAACTCAGATTCTCTGGGATTTTTATCCAGTTGCTCCAGGATTTCGGTATCGTTGAGTCCTTGTTTTTTGAATGAGGCGTAGGCTGAAGTTCTTTTTGCCGCGTCCAGGATAAGGGCCTTGTTTTTTAACCAGGGAGCATTTTTTCCATAAGATTTTTCGTGAATTTTCTGTAGTTCTGCTAAATGTGTGTTTACCGCTTCTTCGGCAAATTGCTGCATCTTAAAATTAAGTGTGGTATGTATGATCAACCCGTCTCTGTAGATGTTGAAATCATCTCCATCTTTATTTTTTAGGGTGTCAAGAATATTCACCAGATCTTTCCTAAGCTGTTCTCTAAAATAAGGTGCTAATCCCTGGTTATGACTGTAATATTGATAATTCAGCTTTAATTCTTTTCCCTGAGCTTCTTTCATTTTCTTTTGGCTCAGATATCCATATTTATGCATCTGGTTTAGCACGACATCCCGTCGCAGCCGGCTTCGTTCAGGAAAAATACGCGGATTATAAGAATGCGAAGCTTTTAAGGTGCCAATAAGAGTCGCGGCTTCCACCAAACTCAGTTCGCTCGTGTGTTTATCGAAAAATTTAAGGGAAGCACTTTCTATTCCGAAGGTGTTATCGCTAAAAGGCACCGTGTTAAAATAGAGGGTAAGAATTTGCTTCTTCGAGTATACCCTTTCCAGGCGCCGTGCAATAATAGACTCCTGGATTTTGTTAATTACAATTCCAAACGGGCCATAATCTTTTCTGCCATAAAGATTCTTTGCCAGTTGAAGGGTAATGGTGCTGCCGCCGCCCGAAGATTTATCCTGAAGCAGCAAGGTCTTAAATATAACCCGAAACAGACTTTTTGTATCGATTCCGTTATGCTCATAAAACCTGGCATCTTCGGTTGCTATCAAGGCGTGGATAAGATTCGGAGGTAATTGTTTATACGTAATGGGCTGTCGGTCGAAAATGTAATATTTCCCTATTAATTTCCCATCTGAAGATAAAACCTGTGTGGCCTCGCTTTGTTGTAAATCACTCAGCTCTTTTGCCGAAGGAATTTTTCCGAAAAGCCCAAAATAGATACTGAAATAAAAAAGTATAAATAACCCGAAAAGGATTAATAATATTTTGAATACCCATCTAAGCTTGGGTGAATTCTTGATTTGTTGCAGCATAATAAACAATAGTTACTGCAAATAAACGAATTCAGAAGAGGGATTATTTAAACTTCACTTTTTTTTAAGATTTTTAGTAGATAATAATAGCCGGTAGAAAAAGATTTTCTGCCGGCTATTGATTGCGTTCGTACCCCATTTCTATAAAATGATTTTAAAGATGTTTAGATTCCGTAACGTCTTCTGTTGTACCAGTTTTCTCTGGTTGAAGATTTTAAGTTTAAGAAATGTCTGCGGTGAGTAAGATTTCCTTCTTTTACAGGATTGTAC
>JBAVQO010000613.1:0-4646 GCA_049694135.1 Gillisia sp.
GAAATATCTTCTAAAAGATTGGTGACAATGGTTTCTAACCAAATATAAATATTTTCTGAATTCTTATATCGGTAAGAGGGAAGTTGGGTTCTTTTATTTTTCTTTAAAACCTTAATATTTTTTTTAAGATTGTCGATATCATCGGGGTGAACCCTGGAAAAGAAATTTTTTTGTTTTAACTCTTCTGAAGATATGCCTAAAATAGATGTTGACGAGGGGCTTACATATTCCAGATTTCCTCCGGTATCCAGAATCATTATTAGGTCCGATCCTTCCTGCACCAGCGACTTAAAACGCTTTTGGCTGAATTCCAATTTTTTTTCTGCTTCAATATGGGCCGTTACATTGTTTAATATAGAAACTCTGGCTTCTTTACCTTCAAACTGCACCAGATTGCTCTGAATCTCTAAATAAATTATTTTCCCATTTTTGGTTTTATGAATTATGGTTATTTCAAAACTTTCATCTTTTTTTGTTTCCACAATATTTTCTACGGCCTCGTTGGCTGAATCCACCCACAAATCGCGGATGTTCATACCAAGAAATTCCTGCTTACTGTACCCATACAAGTCAACGGCTGCTTCATTTACATTTAAAAAATCAAGACTTTTTTTATCCAGCACAAACATCGCGTAAGGGCTTAAATCGAACAGGGCTTTATAATTTTTTTCAGACTCACTTAACCTGTTCTCCGTCTTTTTACGCTCAATAGAATAATTTATGCTTTTGGCAAGGTAAGGACCGTTAAGTTCATCTTTCAGCAAATAATCTGAAATACCCAAAGAAAGGGTTTTAACACCAAAATCTTTATTGGAATAGCCGGTTAATACAATCACCGGGCATTTTTGTCCTATATTTACCATATCGCGAACCAGTTTTTCGCTGTTCTCCACATCGGGAAGCGAAAGGTCCAGTAGAATGACATCAAAGTTTTGAGACTTCAGTACTTTTCGGGCTTCTTTAAAAGTGGAAGCCCGCTCTAGCTGTAGATCTGCGTGCTCTTCTTTTAAATATTCCTCTATAAGAATATAGTCTCCAAGATTATCTTCAACAATAAGTATTTTTAATCCCATGTAGGTGTCTGGCATACGAACTCACTTTTTTGGCAGTTGAACCACCGAGCCCCAAAACTTGTTTATTGATGCTATCACCTCTGAATATCCGTTTTCTCCCATGGGCTTTGGGATATAACAGTTAGCATAAAGTCTGTACGAGTTAAAAATATCTTCTTTGGAATTGGACGTGCTTAACATGATAACAGGAAGGTGTTTAAGTTCTTCGCTGGTTTTGATATTTTTTAAAACTTCATGACCGTTCAGCTTTGGAAGATTTATGTCCAAAAGAATCAGTTCTGGAGAAGAAACATTGGCATATTTGCCTTTTTTCTCCAGGTACATTAAAGCTTCGCAACCGTCTTTTACAACATTCACAGAACTAGAAATTCCGTTTTCTTCCAGGGCTTCCGTAGCTAATAGTATGTCTCCTTCATTATCTTCAACAAGTAGGATGTTTATTGAATTCATCAATTTTTGGGTTAGGGGCAAGTAAATATACTAAAAATGTTTTTGGATACTAAAATGAAAATTACTTCCTTTTCCTTCTTCGGAAGTAACCCAGATTCGTCCTCCATGGTTTTCTACAATTTTTTTACAGATGGCCAGACCAATTCCTGTGCCAGAATATTCGTCTTTAGAATGAAGGCGTTGAAAAATGACGAATATCTTGTTGAAAAACTGTGGGTTAATACCAATTCCATTATCCTTTACGGAAATTTCCCACTCCGACTGAAGGTCTTTTACTTCTATAAAAATTTCGGGCTGCATCCCCTTTTTTCTGTATTTTATGGCGTTGGTTATGAGGTTAGAAAGTAACCGCTGGATAGGAGTTTTGGCAGCGTAAATGTGGGGAAGCTTTTTAAAATGAAGTTTAGCCCCAGACTCCCTAATTAAATTTTCATGCAATTGAATAATTTGAGAAAGCAATTCGTTAAGATCAATCTCCTCAAAATCATAGTTCAGCCTTCCTACCCTGGAATATTCAAGTAAATCTGAAATAATTCTGCGCATTCTCGCGGCACCATCGGTAGCAAAGTGAATATATTGTCCTGCTCTTTCATCTAACCGATCTTTATATTTCTTTTCAAGCTGATTCAAGAAACTTGTTACCATGCGCAGTGGTTCCTGAAGGTCGTGCGAAGCGATATACGCGAATTGTTCCAGTTCTGCATTAGACGCCGCTAACTCTTTAGCCTGTTTTTGAAGATCTTTGTTTAGTTCCTCCAGTTCCTGCTCATGGATTTTTAAACGGGTTATATCATGAAGAGAACCTATCATGCGAATAGCTCTTCCTGAACTGTCTCTCAATATATACCCTCTTTCTAAAATTATTGCAAAGGATTTGTCTTGTTTTATAAGCCGATATTGCGCGGTCCATTCAGATTTCCCACTGTCATTTAACGTATCCTCAAGATCGGTGCTTATCTCGTGTATATCCTCAGGATGGACGTTGGCGGCCCAGCCTTCTATCGTCGTGCCAGAAGAATCTTCTTTTTCATATCCGTAGGAGGTAAAATAGACCTCGTTCCAGGTAAGACGGTTTTTTATGATATTCCAGTCGTAAACGGCTTCATTTGTTGCTTTGGCCACAAGGTCGTACCTTTCCTTGGCAAGTTTAATTTCCTGCGCTGCCGTTTTTTCATCGGTAATATCTTTTCCATATATCTGAAGAAAACCTTCTTCTTCAATTAAATCAGACGGTTGCCAGGAGATCCACCTTATTTCACCAGACTTAGTAAAACATCGATTTTCAATATTTTCCGGGATTTTACCCGTACTCATTTCTTCTAACGCCTGCTCGGTAGGCTGTAAATCTTCGGGATGTATAAATTTGGAAAAAGGATTTCCTAATAATTCTTCTTCAGTAAACCCACAAGTGTCGGTAAAAGCGGGATTCACTCGTTTAAGGTATCCATCTAGTCCTATTACGCCAATAAGTATGGGCGAATGTGTAAAGATCTTGGAAAGCTGGGAAGAAGTAATCTTTTGTTGTACCGCACTCGATATCTGCAGAGCAATATGAGATAAGAAATTCTTCACTCTTTCGCGGTTTCTTGCCTTCTTATCAAAAAATGTGAATACTGAAATTACTTCGCCTCCGTAAATAATTGGCACTCCTATTCCGAAGCTGATTTCTTTTTTTAATTGAATTGCTTCCTTTCCTGTTAAGTCGGTAAAAGATTCGTTCCAGATTTCTATCTTTCCATTTTTCCAAACCATTCCAGCGAGTCCTTCTCCTTTTTTAAATGAACCTTCGTTCTGTTTTTTCAGAATTTCGATGGAATGAATGTTGTAATCGGCTATTTTGCTGATGTTCACATTGCTATAACCTACTTCCCAGGCCTCTGCCGTGTCGAATTCCAGAAATTCCCCTATTTGTTCAATAGTACCTTTTAATGCTGTTTTTAAGCTATGCGCTTTATTAAAAATTTTAATAAGGTTCGAAATGAATTTTTGTTCTTCCTGTAGGGTCTGCTCAGCCGTAACATTTCGTGCTATACTTACCAGTCCGGCATTTTTCCCGTTAGCATCACGAAAGGGTACCTTGGTAAGTAAAATAACCTCTTTTTCGTTGTTGCTGTTATGAGTGGTTACTTCCCGATTTATAACCTTCTCAAAATTTTCGATTATTCTTTTATTGTCAGAAATAGTTTGCAGTCCTTCTTTTAAAGAAAAATAATCTGTAGGCTGAAGTCCCAGCACTTCCTTTTCTGAAGATTTTCCCAAATAATTCTCGTAGAAGGCCTTATTAGACAGGATTGTGGATTGATCTTCATTTATAACATAAATATAATCTGGTATGTTATCGACAATGGTTTTTAGCAAATTTCTCTCCTGAAGCAGTTCATTTTGAGCCTTTCTAATTTCAGAGGCATTTTTGGCAACCCCATAAACAAGATTGTCGTTTTCATCATAACGAAATGACCAGATCAGGGGAACTATCTCCCCGTCCTTTCTAATATAATGATTGGTAAAAGAAGTGACCTCCTTTCCGCTAAAGAGTTCTTGAAAAACGTCAAGGGTTGCAGAGTGATCTTCTTTCACTAAAAAATCCAGTTGATTGATGCCAATAACTTCTGAGGGAGAATAATCCAATACCGAATTAGAAGCAGAATTCATTTCGGTAATAACTCCCTGTGGCGAGAAAGTGCAAATAATATCTACCGATTGATCCAGAATTTTTTTGAACTTTCTTTGGGCTGTAGCGATCTTTTCTTTTATTCTTTCCGACTCCGTTATATCCCGTGCAATTCCAAAAATCCCTGAAATTTCATTGTTCGTTATCACCGGAAAGTTGGTAATATTTATAGTTTTTTTGGTTCCCTTTGCACTGATAAAACCGGCAGTATAATTAAGAATTTTACCTGTTATAGCTTTTCTGAATTTACCCACCACTCTATCCCGATCATGCGGTTCTATAAAAGGAACGAAAGAGAGTTTTAAGATCTCTTCTTTAGAAATCTCGGCCAGATCCAGGGCGCTTTTATTCACAGTTGTAAAATTCCCATTCAGGTCGAAAGAGTATACATCATCTGGATGTTCATTAAATAATGATTCAAAGATCTGTGTTTGTTCTTTTAATTCAATTTC
>JBAVQO010000614.1:0-1776 GCA_049694135.1 Gillisia sp.
GTGCGGTTGCCGGCCGCCACCGCGGAAACCCCCGCGGCCGAACCCTTGCCGATGTCGATGTGCCGCGGCGCTGCATTAGCCGTATCGGCGAAGTCGATGGCAATGCGCGGCGGGGTGCCCGTGGTGAAGATGCGCGGCTGTGGCACCGGCCCGTTGGCGAAGTTCAGGTGCAGCTCCACCCGACCGCCCGGCAGGGTGTCGTAGCTGATGCCCTTCAGGGTGGTGCTCGCCGCCATGGCCACGCCCGCCCAGGACGTGCCCAGGGTAAGCAAGCCCAGCAGCAGGTAACGGCTCGCTTGGCGCATGGCACGGCCTCGAACAGGTTTCATTTGGTTGCTCATTGCATCAGCCCCTGTATTCCTATCTCTCGCCGAGCGCGATGCTGGCCGGACGTTCCATCCAACCACCATTGCCGTTGGAAACCAGCTCGACCAGGTCGATGTGGTCATCGCTGATGGCGGTGACGCGACCGTAGTTCTGCCCCAGATAATCATTGTTGTGGACCCGATGAAGCACACCGCCCGGATCCTTGATCAGGACTTCGAGGCCGGCTCCGGTGCCGACCGTCCCGACCATCTTCAAACTGTCGAGCGCGAACATCTCCAGCGGCTGCTTGGCCCGGTCCTGGTCCGGGCGCGGGCCGGATGCGGCGCTGTTTGGCTGCAACTCGGTCGTGCTCGGGCTGAACGGATCGCGCTTGTCCTGGTCGGCATACAGGAAGGTCTCGAAGGTCTTGATCACCGGCAGCGGCGGGATCGGCGGGCCCTTCTTGGCCTTTTCGTGCGCGACCCACTCGTGGAGATCCGAGGTGCCGCGGGTGCAACCGGCCAGCATCGACACGGTCGCCACTGCCAGCAGGCCCCGCGCCAAAGCGGACCAGGTCATTGAAATCGTCCTCATTTGCGGCCGCTCCCCTTGCGCGAGGTGGATCCGTCGCCGGTCTCTTCGTCCTCGAGGTAACGATAGGTCTTTACCGTGCCGGTAAGGATCAAGCGGCCATCGCTCGGTTCACCGCTCTTGCCCGCGGGGTGCAAAGGCCGCAGCGAGACATCGTGCATCGTGAGAATGACCACGCGCGGCAACGAAGCCACTCCGCTGATGAACGTGCCGAACTGATGGTAGGTGCCAACCATGCGCAGATTGATCGGCTGCTCCGCATAGAAGTCGCGGGTCTTTTCGGCACCCGGCTCGAACAGGTCGGTTTCCAGGCCGGCCGACAGTGCCGTCTGCGAGATATCGACCAGCAACTCGGGCATTTCGGTGCGGCTGGGCAGCTGACGCAGCAACTGGCGCAGCATGTCCTGCATTTCGTCCAGCTGGTGCTGCAGCGCCTCCAGATTGACCGACTTGGCCTGCTTGGTGGCAAATTCCTTCTTCAGCCCGTCCTCGGTCTGTACCACCTGGGCCAACTCGTCCTGCTGGTCGCTCACGTAGAAGTACCAGCCGCCGAGAACCACGGCGGCGAACAGCAGCGCCGTGAAGAACCATTTGACCGAGCTGGGCCAACCGCCGACGTTGTTGCGATCGAGACTGCGAAGATCGTCGAAGAAACTCATCAGTGCGCCCCCCCCTTGGTCGCCACCGGGGCCGTTTGCTTGCCGGCCGGCGGGGCCTGGCCCTCAGCGGCACCGGCTGGACCCACGGGCGTGCCGGATACGCGCATCTCGGCAGTCTGATTTGCAGTGACCGGCTTGGCCGGCGCCGAGGCTGCGGTTGCGGGCGGCAGTTCGGGGCTCGCCTCTTCCAGGTCTTCCGCCTTCGGATGGTTCAGTTGCA
>JBAVQO010000615.1:0-1651 GCA_049694135.1 Gillisia sp.
CTTTTAATTCAGTGGTGGAAAACTCCCTGGAAACCATGGATTTTATTGATGAAATACTTTCCAGCGATTACCTGAAAATGAGCGATGCCGAACGTGCGGAAATTCTTAAAGAAAAAGAAACCGCTTCTAAGGAAATGGTGGCTGATGTGATCCTGAAAACAAAGCGCTATAAAGCAATCATTTCCTTTAGAAAGATGCAGGATAAAATCAATCATCGCGAATCCGCCTATTAGTTATGATAGCAGCAATACTTTTAGGAATCGGATTGGAATACGTGGATGCTGTTTTTCAAACCATACAAAACAGCAGCTTTTCCCAATATACCATTGCGGGAATGAAAACGCTCGCTGTGCTCTTTTTCCTGGTCAATATCCTCAAAAAGTACAACGAAGGGGTTGCCAATAACGAAGGTTACACCTGGGGATTGAGTCCCTCGGAACTGGCTAAAAATTTCGCAGTGGTGCTCTTAGTGATTTTCTCCACACAGATCCTGGGTTTCTTTGATGGAATTTTAGTGGCCATTGAAGGTCAGTATAGAAACACAGCTCCCGCACTGCTTCCCCTGCAAATGCAGGATATTCCTATCGAAGAAGATGTTTCTGCTCTGGAAGCTGCCAGAAAGGCCATGTCATTATTATACGAAGCGCTGGTAACTCCACTGTATGGCTTTAAAGTCTTTGCATTTCTGATAAGCCTGTTCCTGTGGGTCATGGATTTGTTCATTTATCCGCTTTTTCTGGCCGAACGCTTTTTTCTTTTAGGAATCATGCAGGCGTTCTTTCCTCTGGTACTCAGCCTCGCAGTCTTTGAGAAATTTCGTTCCATGGCCTATAATTTTTTCAGATTGTACGCAGCAGTATACATGCTCGTTCCCGCCTTCTTTCTGGTCAATGTCTTTGTAAATGCCATATACACCGAAATCAATACGAATTTTTGGCGAAATCTTTTTGGGACCGATGCAGGCAGTGGATTTTTTGCACCCGTGGTTGAATTAGGATCTATAGGCTTCATCATCTTTTTGAAATTCAAACTTTATCGCCGCGCTACTTCTTTCACTCTTAAATTATTCGTCGCTTAATACAAATTCTATGAAAACACCTTATAAAAATATCTATACGATTCTAAGGCTAAATCGGCTAATAGTATGGGCCGTTGTTTTATGCGCTCTCGTCACCAGTTGCTTCTCGGTTTTTATGGTTATTAATATTTATAAATCAGCCCTGAACAAAGCCTTTGCAATCACTACCGATGGAAGTGTAATTCCGCTAAAACTCCTCACCCAAAAAGAAAATTTTAAGGTGGAGGCGCTTGCCCACGTGGAGCTTTTTCACCGTTATTTCTATAATATTGATGCTAGCAACTATGAAAAAAATTTGGAGAAGGCCCTCTGGCTCGGGGACAGTTCTGTAGACAATCTCTATCGCCAAAAAAAAGCGGATGGGGTTTATAACCGGTTGCTACAATATTCACTTGTTCAAAAGGTAATGAGTATCGATACCCAAATTGAGGAAAAGAACGGGAGCTATAGTTTCAGAACCGTAACCGTTTTTGAAATCAATAGAGGGACGGTCATCGATACTTATGAATTGGTTTCTACCGGGCATCTTATTACGGTGGACCGAAACTTTCCTCATAATCCGCACGGACTTCT
>JBAVQO010000616.1:0-5418 GCA_049694135.1 Gillisia sp.
TCTTTAGCCCTTCCAGAGCTTTCATAATTTTTAAATTTATACTGGCAGTTTTTGTCGGCTGAAACTTTAAATAGAAAAACAAACCCTAAAACGGTACTTTTCTGCCTATTAGGTTTCAGGTTTAAACGCAACTGAAAAATATCAGAAAAAATTATTTTAAAAATGCAGGTTAGTTCTCAACTGAGTTCCGAATTCATTAATCAAATTTTAACAAAATTAGAAAATGAAGCCCAGGTAGAAACAAATTTACCCGGAGGTGGCTTTTTGCATTTAGAGAAAAAACTGCCGTTTTTGCTTGTTTACAGAAAAAAAGCAGACGGCGAGGACCTGGGAACGCAAAGACTGGTAAAAAGTGGTGCTTCCTTCCTGATTATTGGTACCGAAGAATTTGAAGCTTACCAGGAGCTTCTTTACAATTTGGCAGAGAAACAATCTGCCAGTCTGAATTCTTATCTGTTGTTCGAAATATACAGAGGCCCCCAGGAAAGTAAAGAATTTGTTATTAAAGGTCCCTCTCAGAAACTTTCCAGCACTTTTGAAATATTACAAGAAGAATTAAACAAAATAAATAACACCCAGTTCGGGGTACACCTAACTACCACAATCAAAAAAACGAAATCCAGGCAGGCAAAGGGCGAAGCTCCGTTGCTGGAGATAGAAAAAGCTAAAACTTGTGGTGCGCTGTGGCTGGGATTAGAGGTTCCTCCTGTTTACATCAATACAGAGGGAACGCTTTATCCGGTGTTTTTGCGACAGTTCAGAAATCATTTCAGCAAAGCCATTCAAAAAGCGTTGTACAATTATCTTCGGGTGCAGACTTCTTCAGGAATAAAAAGTTACAATGCCCTGGGTAAAAGAAAAATTGACCGTAAAGTTTTTGAAATTGATAAAGAACTTACAAAAATAGAATCTTCCTTTCAATTCTTGCTGCTGGTCGCACCCGTTAATATTCAGCAAATGCGGAAGGAATTTTTTGAAAGCCGTTTTCAACACCTTATGGGGTACCATTACCGGCTGCTTCCTATAGATCCGGATCTGTTAAAAAGGAAACTTTACAACCTGAAAATAGATGAAATAGACGATCCTGCCATTTCCTTTTTATTTGAAGAAAAACGCAGAGAACTGGATATCCAGATTTCTATGCTAAACGAACGCGGAACTCGTGATTTCTTCTTTAATAGTATTCGGTTATACCGCGAAGTAGATAACTCTCTACTAAAAATTGCCGAAAACATTCTTAATGAGGTGCCGGAAGTTCATGAACCTAAAGAAGAAAAACTGCTCGATGCGAAGGAATTCAGTGCAATGGCGCGAAGGGAATTCGAATATTTCCGATCTCAGGACGAAAACTTTAGCAGTAAAGTACATCTGCGAAAAGATGTAAACATCATTATGGTTTCGCGTGGGGAATTATATATTCCTTCAGATTACAAATTAACACGAACAGAAGCCGATGCCCTGATACAGCATGAAATCGGCACTCATGTGCTTACGTGCTACAATGGTAGCCAGCAACCGCTAACGCAAATGGCGGTAGGCCTTGCCGATTATGATCCCTTACAGGAAGGAATCGCGGTACTCTCGGAGTATCTGGGCGGAAAATTAACTGCCAATCGCCTGCGGATCTTAGCCGGACGTGTGGTTGCAGGAGCAGCATTAATAAGAGGTTTGGATTTTAAACAGATTTTTTCGCTCTTATTTAATGATTTTGATTTTTCAAAAGAAAGGGCCTTTAATGTTACCTCCAGGATTTTACAGGGCGGCGGATTTATAAAAGATATCATCTATTTAAAAGGGCTGGTGGAACTGATTGATTATTTAAAAGAAGGCAATGAACTTGAGCCCCTTTTGGCAGGAAAATTCGCCCTGGGACACCTGCATGTAATAAACGAATTAACGCAACGCGGAATTTTAAAAGAACCTGTGCTGAAGCCCAGGTATTTAGAAACAGAAGAATACAAAGAACGAATGAATTTAATTAGAAAGGGATTACCTCTTTCACAAATGGTAAAAAAATGAAGATATGTTTTGTAATTAATGACATTGCCACCGAAAAGTGTGGAACCTCGGTGATACTAATGAAAAAAGCACACGAAAGAGGACATGAAGTATTTGTAATGGGAGTTGGTGACTTCAACTTTCATCACGATGCTCCCATCAGTATCAATTGTATTAAAATACCTAAAACCCTTAAAACGAAATCTCCAAATAAGTTTCTGGAAGGTTTTCAAAATGAAAAATTAAAAAAGAACAAAATTTCCTGTACGTCTCTGGATGTACTTTTTATAAGAAACAATCCTACAGAAGAGGGCTCAGGCCGGGAATGGGCCGAACAGGCAGGCGTGGCCTTTGGAAGAATGGTGCAGCAGGAAGGAGTTTTGGTGCTTAATGACGCCTATTCACTTTCTCACGCTTTTATAGATAAACTCTATTTTGAGCAACTTCCGCAAAGCATAAAACCCAACAGCATTATTACTCGCAGCAAAGAAGATATCCTGAAATTCTGGGAAGAAAACAATAAGAAAATGGTTTTAAAACCTCTGGAAGGTTCTGGCGGACGCGATGTTTTTCTGGTAGATGAACACGAAAAAAATGTGAACCAGATTATAGAAACAATCAGCCAGCAGGGATATGTGATTGCACAGGAGTTTCTTCCGGCAGTAAAAGATGGCGATGTACGGGTGCTTCTTATGAATGGAAAAGTAATGGTGCAAAACGGAGAAATGGCCATTATTAGAAGACTAAGTGGAGAAGGCGAATTTCGAAGCAATTTTTCTCAGGGTGCTTCGGCCGGGAACAGTGAACTAACAAAAGAGATGGAGGAAATCATAAAACTTACCGCTCCCCAACTCATTCGCGATGGATTATTTTTTGTTGGCCTGGATATCGTTAAAGATAAACTTATAGAAATAAACGTGCTGAGCCCCGGCGGCCTGGACCATTTTAAAGAATTAGGAAAACCGGATTTTACCGATACCGTGATCGACGCGATTGAAAGAAAACTGGAATATAAAGAAAAATATAAAGGGCAGTTATCTAACAAACAACTGGCCACTATGGACTAAACAAAGAACTATGCAAAAAGATATAAAAGAACCGGTGGAGAGGATCATCGGAAAATACAGCAGCGGGAACAAAGGCCCCCTTTTATTTATAACTGGGGGAATTCACGGGAATGAACCCAGCGGGATCCGGGCGCTTCAGAAAGTATTTGAAGAACTTGAAAAGACCCGGCCGGAAATAAAAGGAACTATTGTAGGGGTTGCTGGGAATAAAAAGGCCCTTGGTATGAACAAAAGGTATATCGATGAAGATCTGAATAGAACCTGGACCAGGGAAAAATTGGACAACGATATAAAAAACAGCCATGAAGATGAAGAAATGTATGAGATTATTGAAGTTCTGAGCAGTTTTCCGGAATCAGATTTTACCAAAAGATATTTTCTGGATTGCCACACGACTTCTTCAGAAAGTCTACCCTACATCTCTGTGCAGGTAGTAAATGATAACGATTCCTGGGCACATAAATTTCCCACCTACATCGTTCAGGGCTTCAGCGATTTAATTACCGGCGATATAGATCATTATTTAAGCCGAATTGGGATTACAGGCTTTGTTTTTGAAGCCGGACAGCACGAGCATAAGACATCGATCGAAAACCACGAAGGGATTATTTGGTTGGCTTTAAAGGAAGCCTGTGGTCTGGATGTTACAAAACTTTCCTGTTACCCGGATTGCGTGAATAATTTCGCTGAAAAGAATGCGCCACCGCAAAAAACATTTGAAATACTCTACAGGCACGGGTTACAGGATTCAGATGAGTTCAAAATGCAGCCCGGATTCGAGAATTTTCAGAAGATAAAAAAAGGCGAATTACTGGCGATTCAAAACGGCAGAGAAGTAAAGAGCGAATGGGACGCCTACATTTTTATGCCGCTTTACCAGGCACAGGGAAACGATGGCTTTTTTATAATAAATGAAACTTCTGCTGGTTAACCCATAAAATTCATACATACCGGAGTGGGCGCTTCAATATCCTGGATTCGGGTAAGTTTTCCTGTAGATTTTTCTATTTGAAAAACCACGATACTATCCGAATCCTGATTGCCGGCGTACAGATAAGTGCCATCGGCGGAAATGGTAAAGAATCTGGGCATTTCTCCTTCAGTAGAGGTGAAATCCTGCAGCGCTAATTTTCCCGAGTCCTGATCTATTTTATATGTTACAATACTGTTGTTCCCCCGGTTAGAAGCGTATAAATATTTTCCAAAATGCCCAATCCTGATTTCTGCAGCCGAATTTTTGCCCTCAAATCCTTTGGGAAGAGTAGAAATACCCTGGAGTTTTGATAAAGATCCGTCCTTCTCTATTTTAAATGCCGTTACGGTATTATTCAGTTCATTAACAGAATACCCGAAATCGCCATTTTTTGAAAAACTGAAATGTCGTGGCCCCGCTCCCTTTTCGAAATCGGTATGAGCTTCTAATTTCAAGGTAAGTCCTTCTCTTTCCGCGTTCATTCTATAAATCCAAATCTTATCGTTCCCCAGATCGTTAATGTAAACATGCTTGTTATCTGGAGCAATATTTACCGAATGAGTGTGTGATTTATTAGGATTTTCAAACTCGAGTTTTTGTAAAGAATGCAGCTCGCCCGAGTCGGCAATTTTGTAGACCATCACTACTCCACCCACGTAATTCGCGACAAAAAGATATCTTCCGGTTTTGTCTATAGCAATATGGCAGGGAGCAAAACCATTCGTGGGCAAATTATTTATTTTGGTAAGGCTTTTATCTGGATTGATTTTAAAAGAAAAAATACCACCAGATTTGGCTTCACTTGAAACCAATTCGCTTACCGCAAACAAATACCGGCCATCCTTGCTCACTTTTACATATGAAGGGTTTTCAACTTTTGCGACCACATCTCCCATCTCCAGTTTTCCGTCTGTAGGATTCTGAAGCATATAATATATACCTTTTCCCTGCCCGTTTACAAATCCTTCATTTCTGGTATACGTTCCTATATAAACTGTTTTCATATTTTTTTCTGATGTTTGCGCTCTAAAGCTTAAAGAAGTAATTAAAAATAAAGTTAGAAGTAAATAGTTTCTCATAAAGCATGTTTTATAGCCATTTTTTCCGACGGAAGTAATACAGCATTCCTGCAAAAATAACAATCATTATACCCCAAAGTACAAAATAGCTGTATTTCCACTGAAGTTCGGGCATAAATTCAAAATTCATTCCGTAGATTCCCGCGATAAAAGTAAGAGGAATAAAGATGGTGGCAATAATAGTAAGCACTTTCATAACCTCATTCATTTTATTGCTAATCGTGGTCATATACATATCCATGAGCCCCCAGGTCATTTCGCGGTAGATATCGATATTTTCTGAAACCTGAATGATATGATC
>JBAVQO010000617.1:0-4930 GCA_049694135.1 Gillisia sp.
GGATTGGAAGGAAACACTATATGTTCCCGGCTTTAGCTCAAGATATTCTGCCACAAGTCTCGTGGTTTCATAGCATTGATGCCGATAACAAAACTGGTGTGCCGGGGAGGCTGTTTGGCAACATGAACCGTCGATCTGGCAATGGGATTTGGTAATATCGCTTTTACGGATGTGTCGCTCTGGTACACCGTGATAGCTAAAAAGCAGGTGCTCAAATTCCACTCCCTTCAGCTTTTCCTGGATGCTGTTAGCCAGCACTCTGGTATAATCCGGGTGATTATAAAAAGCAGGAATCGAAGTGAACTTCATCTTGGGAAAAAATTCTTTTCTCAATTCTTCTGCCAGCACCAGGATAGTTTCTGTAGTGGCCATGGCGAACTGAGGATATAAGGGAAAAAGCAGAACTTCATCTACTCCTTTTTCGTGCAATTCCTGAAGACCTTCCTTTATACTGGGGGTTCCATAACGCATGGCGAGCGCGACAGGAAGCGAAGTAAAATCATCGATCTTATCTCTGAGTCTCTCAGAAAGAACTATCAGAGGTGAGCCCTCATCCCACCAGATCTTCTGATAAGCTTCCGCCGATTTTTTGGGCCGGGTATTAAGAATAATTCCTTTTACCAGCAGCGTTCGTGCCCATAAAGGTACGTCGATCACTCGCGGATCCATCAAAAATTCTCCCAGGTATTTTTTTACATCTTTAGGGTTGGTACTAGCCGGAGATCCCAGGTTTACCAAAAGCACACCTTTACTCATTGTTTATTCTTTTCAGCAATTTTTTAAAAACTAAATTACAATTATTAATAATTACCAGGGTTTTCGCGCTGACATTTTCATAATTAAACCATTGAAAAAATCGATGCTCATTTTCCTGAAGGAATGGAAAGCGACATCAAATATTTTTTTGGCGTAGTACCGAATTTCTTTTTAAAAGCCGCTATGAAATGGCTGGCGGTACTGTAGCCCACTTTCACCCCCACCTCATTCACATTAAATTCTCCTGAATCCAACTGTTTTCGGGCATATTCCATTTTATAATCAAAAAGAAAACTATACACAGAATCTCCATAAATTTGTTTAAATCCTTCTTTAAGCTTTTTGAGGCTCAGGCCTATTTCTTCAGAAAGTTCCTGCAACCCGGGTGGTTCAGCCATCTTGGAAATAATGATATCTTTTGCCCTGCGAATTTTTTGCACGTTTACCTCATCTACTAAAAATGGGCACTGTTCTACATCAGGATCTTCTGTCCTGTTAAAGAATAAACTCAGCAATTCATAAGCCTTCGCCTTAAAATACAGCACTTTTATAGATGGCATTAAGTTGAAGTTCATTAACTGATTTAGAACAATCGCTTTAGAAGGAGAAATATTTCCCTCCTTATAATATTTCTTATCGCGGTTTTCTTCGCTCAGAAAAGGGATATAACTCGCTTCCAGAGAAAACAGAGAATGAAATTTCTTTATGGAAATCACCAACGAAATAAGCCAGGATTTAGGGTGCAGCGATACATTTAACGGTAGATCCCGTTGCGGGTTGTATAAAAGCAAAGAATGTTCTTCCTGTAACCCCATCTCATAACTGCTGTTATTGAACAAGAAAGTGCCGCTCCCCTTAACAAAAAAATGAAACTGAATAAAACTGCTGTCTATCTCACGACTCACCATTTCTGAAGAATTGGATTCATTCTGAAACTTCAGAATAAAAAAGCCATCTTCGATCTTTGTTTCCTCTACTAACCCTTCAGCGTTATTTTTTTCATCTGATTTCATTCAAAAATTTCGTTTTATTTAGAATCAATCTAAACAACAAATCCTAAAAGTATTGATATCCCTGCAAATTTAATCAATTTTACAATGGGAAGGCTCCTGTGACTTCAAAATTGCTCCTACCGACATAAATAGTACTTTTAGCGTTATTTTTTGATAAAGTTAACACTTACTTTTGCAGTAGAATTCTGAAGACGTAAATGGAGAACAATCATATTTCAAAAATAAAGCATTTTTACACCATAGGGTTGAGCTATAAAAAAGCAGATGCCGCCATCCGCGGACATTTCAGCTTAACGGAAGATGCTAAAAAAGCCCTTTTACAACAGGCAAAAGATGAGGGAATAGAAAGTTTGCTCGCCACTTCTACCTGTAACCGTACCGAATTATATGGTTTTGCCCAACATCCCTATCAGCTTATCAAGCTTCTTTGTGAACATACTCATGGAACTGTCGAAGAATTTGAAAAAGTAGCTTATGTTTACAAAAACAAAGAAGCGATTTCCCACATATTTAGGGTAGGAACAGGACTCGACAGCCAAATTTTGGGAGATTTCGAAATTATAAGTCAGTTAAAAGTGGCCTTTGTGAACTCCAAAAAAATGGGGTTGGCCAATCCCTTTATGGAACGGCTGGTAAATTCGGTCATTCAGGCCAGCAAACGCATAAAAAACGAAACCAGTATTTCTTCCGGGGCTACTTCAGTGAGTTTTGCTTCCGTTCAATATATTTTAAGGGAAGTTGAAAACGTTGCGAATAAAAAAATATTGCTGTTCGGAACCGGCAAAATCGGCCGCAACACCTGCGAAAACCTGGTCAAACACAGTAAGAATAATCAGATTACTCTTATCAATAGAACTAAGGATAAGGCTGAAAAGATCGCAGGAAAATTCAATTTAACGGTCAGAGATTATTCAGATATCCAGTGTGAGATTCGGGAAGCCGATATTTTGATTGTAGCCACCGGCGCTCAAAATCCTACGGTTTCCAAAGAACTTATCTATTCTAAAAAAGAATTATTGATCCTGGATCTTTCTATTCCGAAGAATGTTTCAGATGATGTTGCCGAACTGGAAAATGTTAAACTGGTGCATTTAGATCATTTATCGCAGATGACCGATGCAACGCTGGAGCGGCGTAAACAACATATTCCAAAGGCTGAAGAGATTATTACAGAGGTAGAAACTGAATTTAATAAATGGCTGGAAACCCGCAAATTTGCTCCTACTATTAAGGCTTTAAAGAAAAAGCTTAAAACCATGAAGGATGCAGAACTCGACTTTCAGAGCAAAAAAATTACCGACTTCAACAGCGAACAGGCGGAAATTATCAGCGATCGCATTATTCAAAAAATTATGAATCATTTTGCCAATCATCTTAAAAACGATTCTAACACGACAGAGGAAAGTCTGGAGTTTATTCACAAAGTCTTTCAGCTGGAAGAACCCTTGAAATGAATAAAGTTATAAGAATTGGTACCAGGGATAGTGAACTTGCCCTCTGGCAGGCAAACACTGTAAAAAACGCGCTGGAGCAGTTAGGGCATGAAACGATTCTGGTTCCGGTAAAATCGAGTGGCGACCTCAACCTGGAGCAGCCTTTATATGAAATGGGCATCACCGGTATTTTTACAAAAACCCTGGATGTTGCAATGTTAACCGGCAAAATAGATATCGCCGTACATTCCATGAAAGATGTTCCAACTGCTTTACCAAAAGGAATCGTGGAAGCCGCGGTACTAAAAAGAGCCAATTCAAACGACATTCTTATTCATAAAGGTCTTGATTTTTTAGAGGAAGAAGGAGTTGTTGCCACCGGAAGCCTGCGCCGAAAAGCGCAATGGCTCCACAAATATCCCCATCATAAAGTGGTGGATCTCCGCGGGAATGTGAATACCCGCCTTAAAAAACTGGAAGAGAACGACTGGAACGGGGCTATTTTTGCCGCCGCAGGGCTGGAACGCATCAATCTTACCCCCAAAAATCATATCGCTCTCGACTGGATGTTACCCGCTCCTGCGCAAGGTGCAATGTTAGTGGTGGCAAAGGAAGAAGACGAATATACAAGAGAAATCCTGGCTGCTTTAAACCATAAACCATCCCAAATTTGTGTTCATATAGAACGTGAATTTCTTCGCTGTTTAGAGGGCGGATGTACCGCTCCCATTGGCGCCAAAGCAACTATTTATGACGACAGACTCCATTTTGAAGGCGCACTTATGAGCCTGGATGGAAAACAAAAAATAGCAGTAGAGAAGACCGTTTCTACCAAAGATCTGGAATTTTTAGGAAAGAAATGCGCGGAAGAAGTGTTGAATAATGGCGGAATGGAATTGATGAAAGAGTTTAAAAGAGCCACAAAAATATAGTATGCCTACCGTTCTTTCTACAAAAAAATTGTCCCCGGCACAGAGGAATCTGCTACTGAATTCCGGGATTTCATTTGTAGATTATAATGCGATAAAGATTGAAAACATTGACTTTAATTGGCAATACGATCCTTCAAAAAAGTATATTTTTACAAGTCAGAATGCTGTTGCTTCCTTTCTGAAAAAATTTTCAAAAAAAAAAGAGTTTGATTTTTCCGCTTTTTGTGTAGGTGAAAAAACGGCTTCTAGGCTGAAAAGTTCGGGAATAGCAATTGATGAAACTACAGCAAATGCCGCTGAATTAGGCAAAATTATTACTGAAAAATATCCGGAGCAGGAATTTGTGTTTTTCTGCGGAAATAAAAGAAGAGAAGAACTGATTTCGATGTTAAGAGCGGACAATATTCAGCTTGAAGAAATTGAAGTTTACAAAACTCAGCTGAACGAGAAGACTTTTCAACAGGAATTTGAAGGTGTTCTTTTTTTCAGTCCGAGTGGTGTTCAGAGCTTTACTTCGAAAAATAATTTGAGTAAAAGTATTGCTTTTTGTATCGGCAACACTACCGCTTCCGAAGCAAAAAAACACACCGAAAAAATAAAAATCGCCACCAAACCCAGTGTTGAGAATGTGATTGTGCAGGTGGTAAAAACTTTAAAAAATGATTAAAAACGATCTTTTCCTAAAAGCTTTAAGAGGTGAAACGGTGGAAAGGCCTCCGGTTTGGATGATGCGCCAGGCGGGTCGCTACCTTCCTGATTTTATGAAGCTGAAGGAAAAATACGATTTCTTCACACG
>JBAVQO010000618.1:0-5853 GCA_049694135.1 Gillisia sp.
GAATCAGATGCCGAAGATGAAGATTAAAAAGTTAGTTTAGTTGGTTGGGAAAAGCTGTTCAATTTGCCATAAATTCTTTTTTTGCTACTTGCAAGAAGAAATAATGAAGGTTGGACAGCTTTAACAATTGGATTACCTTTCGAAAAATTTAAAATTGCTATATATTTTGAAAACCCGAAATCAGTATAAAAATATCATTATTGCAACGCTGCTGTTGCTTTTTTCATTTCATGCAACTTCAGCTTATTCGCAGGTAGTCAGGCACCATAATAAATTTATTGAAGATTCGGGGAATGTGCTTTTGTTCGCCATACCAGCTGCTGCAGTTGCTACCACTTTCATTTATCACGATAAAAAGGGTTTCTGGCAATATGCCAAGAGTTTTGCTTTAAATGAAGCAGTTACGGGCGTCTTGAAAGTATCTATAAACAAATACAGGCCTTATCAAAAAGGGAAAAGAGCCTTCCCCTCGGGTCATACTTCTACAACTTTCCAGTCTGCCTCTTTTATCCACAGGCGATATGGTTTTACTAAAAGTATTCCGTTTTATCTGCTGGCGGGTTATACGGCCTTTAGCCGTTTAAATGCTGAAAGGCACGACGGCTACGATGTTCTGGCCGGAGCAGTTGTTGGTATAGGAAGCACTCTCATTTTTACAACTCCTTACGAAAAAGAACATATGAATCTTACCTTTGATCGGGATATAGATAATGACTGGCTTCTGGGGTTCACTTACAGGTTTTAGAATCCACTTTTTCTTCAGAATTCTACAATTCCAGGCGTTTTATTGGATAATTTTTTAATTGATTATTATTCAATTAAAAAGCACTAATTTCGCAGATTAATAAAGAATACTTTAATATGGGCAATATTGTAGCCATTGTGGGAAGGCCTAATGTGGGAAAATCAACATTTTTTAACCGATTAATCCAACGCAGAGAAGCTATTGTAGATTCGGTAAGCGGCGTAACCCGCGATCGGCATTATGGAAAATCTGAATGGAATGGGCGTAAGTTTTCCCTTATCGATACCGGTGGATATGTTTTAGGAAGCGAAGATGTTTTTGAAGCTGAAATCGATAAACAGGTTAAACTCGCCATAGATGAAGCCGACGCTATTGTTTTTATGGTAGATGTGGAATCCGGAATTACCGGGATGGATGAAGATGTAGCCAATCTGCTACGAAAAGTTAGCAAACCGGTTTTTCTGGTGGTTAATAAAGTAGATAATTCCAAACGCCTGGAAAATGCCGTGGAATTTTATTCTCTCGGGTTGGGTGATTATTTTCCGATTGCCAGCACCAATGGCAGTGGAACCGGTGATCTTTTAGATGCAATTGTTGAAGCTCTGCCGGAAGAGGAAGATGACGAAGAAAGTGAACTGCCAAGATTTGCTGTAGTAGGACGGCCCAATGCGGGTAAATCTTCCTTTATAAATGCTCTGATAGGGCAAGATCGCTATATTGTAACAGATGTTGCAGGAACTACACGTGACTCGATAGACACAAAATATAACCGGTTTGGCTTCGAATTTAACCTTGTAGATACCGCCGGGATCAGAAGAAAATCTAAAGTAAAGGAAGATTTGGAGTTTTATTCGGTCATGCGATCGGTGCGCGCTATAGAAAACTGCGACGTGTGCTTAATTTTACTGGATGCTACCCGCGGTTTTGATGGGCAGGTACAAAATATTTTCTGGCTGGCACAGCGAAACCGTAAGGGAATTGTAATATTGGTAAACAAGTGGGATCTGATGGAAAAGGAAACCAACACCCTGAAAGAATACGAAAAAGCCATTAAAAGAGAAATTGAACCTTTTACAGATGTGCCTATTGTTTTTATTTCGGTTCTTGAAAAACAGCGAATTTACAAAGCCATAGAAACTGCTGTTGAAGTTTACAAAAACAGGAGCAAAAAAATAAAAACCAGCGAGTTAAATGAGACCATGCTCCCGATTATTGAAAATTATCCTCCGCCGGCCTGGAAAGGGAAGTATGTAAAAATTAAATTCTGTATGCAGTTGCCAACGCCGCAGCCGCAATTCGCTTTCTTTTGTAACCTGCCGCAGTACGTTCGGGAGCCTTATAAAAGATACCTGGAAAATCAATTAAGGGAAAAATACGATTTTTCCGGAGTGCCGGTTTCGGTTTATTTCAGAAAAAAATAAGATCAGTATTAAACTATTCGCCGTATAAATGGTCTAAAACATTTGTACGGCCAATTTTTAATATTAGATACTAAGCATGAAATATCTTTTACTTTCCCTCCTTTTGCTTTCCGCTGTTGGAATGCACGCTCAAAAATTTGAAATTACAGGTAAAATAACAGATGCTGTCGATAGTGCTCCTTTAGAATCGGCTACGGTATATGTGCAGAAAGCCGCCGACAGTTCCTTGGTGACGTACACGATTTCTGAAAAATCGGGAGATTTTACCCTTTCCGGAAATACTACGGATTCTAAACTCATTTTCTTTGTCTCCTACAACGGTTATCAGCCTTATCGCAGGCAGGTGGATATAAAAAGCAATTCTGTTCTCTCCTTGGGCGAAATAAAATTGAAAGTAGCCGATAATTCTCTGGGAGAAATTACTTTAACCGGCACTCGCCCTCCCGTAGTAATAAAACAGGATACGTTGGAATTTAATGCCGCTTCTTTTAATACCCGTCAGGATGCTAATCTGGAGGAGCTTATGAAAAAATTGCCCGGCGTAGAGGTAGATACGCAGGGAAATATCACCGTAAACGGGAAGCCGGTATCCAGAATTCTTGTAAATGGAAAGGAATTTTTTGGAAACGACCCTAAGATTGCCACCAAAAATCTTCCGAAGGAAATCATAGATAAAATTCAGGTTACAGATACGAAGACCAAAAGTGAAGAATTTACGGGTAAAGCGGGAAATCCCGACGATAAAACTATAAATATTACGATTCAAAAAGATAAGAATAAAGGTTATTTTGCACGGGCTACTGCCGGAGGTGGAACAGACGATCGGTATGAATTAAGCGGAATAGGAAATTATTTTAAAGACAAACTTAGAGTAAGTGTTCTCGCCAGTTCCAACAATATAAACAGTTCCGGTTTTAGTTTCGATGAGGTTTTTGATATGATGGGGCGCAATGCACGCAGCATTTCTTTTAATTCTAACGGCTCTTTTGGAATAAACGGCAACAGTTTCGGAGCGAACGAGGGAATTACAAAGGCCGAAACCGCAGGTATAAACTTTGTAGATGGATGGGGAAAGAAAGCAGAGCTTACCGCCGATTATTTCTATGGAAGAAATAATACCGATACCCGTACTACCATAAATCGTGAAAATATCCTTCCCGATGGAAGTTTTTTCTATAACAGTACAAGTTCGAGCAATCTTATAAACGACAGTAACAGAGCCAATGTGCGGGTGGAAATAACACCCGACACCTTAACCCGAATTTCCATAGCACCGCAGTTCAGCAGCAATTCCGGAAATTCACATCGGTATAAATCGGCTGTGTCTTTAAATGAAATGGGGGAAGCCGTTAATTCTACTACCACTTCAGATAATGAGGATTTGTTGAGCAGAAATTTCAGCAACCGCTTAAACGCAATACGTAAGTTCGGCAGCCGTGGAGCTTATCTGGAACTTAATATTAGCAATACCAATAAGTCTCAGGCGAATGATGATTTTTTCTATTCTGAAAGTCAGGTGGCAGGCGATTTAAATATTCAGGATCAGTACATAAATGAAGATCAGAGCAACGACGAATATTCGGTGGGAGTGACACAACGTTTTGTATTAAAAGATAAACTTTTCCTGGATGCCAGCTACGATTTTACAACCACCGGTGCCAGGAATTCCCGGTTGGTCTATAACAGAGATGTAAACGGAACCTATACAGACTTAAATAGCTAACTCAGCAACGATTTTAGAGTGAAGAGTTACAAGAATATTCCAAATGTGGGTATTAACTATGAAGGAGAAACCTGGCGCATTGGGAGTGAGGTAGGATTATTGAATACCACTTTAAAAGATGATGATCTTTTAAATAATGTTTCGTTTAATAATACTTACAACAATCTTTTTCTGAATGCCGATGTACGCTATTCTATCGAACGTTCAAAAAGTGTATTTCTCTCTTACCGAAGCGATGCAGGAATACCGGATATTCAGCAATTACAGCCGGTGGAAATTCGCACCGATCCCTTAAATATCATTATTGGAAATCCGGATCTTAGAACCACTTTTTCGCAATCCATTCGCGGAGGCTTTAGAAATTTTGACTTTGCGAAACACAGCGGATTTTTTAGCTACGGTTCTGTAACTTTTACTAATGATAACGTGGTTCCCGTTACTACGGTTGATGAAAACCTGGTGCGAACAACAACCTATACAAACGTGAACGGAGGAGTAAATTCCAATATTGGAATGTCCTACACCAAAAACCTTAAAAAAGAAGAGCGGGAGTTCAGGTACCGCATAGGCCTTAATGGTAGTTATGATAAAAATGTGGGATTTACCAATGGCGTTCTATACCATGCAAAGCGTTTTACCACAAGTCCTGGTATTAGCTTTACCTGGGCAAAAACCGATGTATTTTCGATAGATCCAGGATATCAGCTCACCTATAATTCGGTTAATTACGATATAAACCCCGACCGTAACGAAGATTTTATAAACCATCGAATTTCGCTGGAAACCACCACCTATTGGCCAAAAAATGTGGTGTGGGGAAATGACATAAGCTATAATTACTACGGAAATGTTTCTCCCGGTTTTGATAATACTTCTCTGTTGTGGAATATGAGCCTTGGCTACCAGTTTTTAAAAGACAAAGCTACCTTAAAAGTGAAGGTGTACGATCTGCTGAATGAGAATGTTTCTACCCGAAGAACTGTGGGCGACGATTATATTCAGGATACTAACAGTTTAATTCTGAAGAGATATGCTATGTTGAGTTTCACGTATAAGATCAAGAATTTTGGAGGAGCAGATCCAAATGAAGGAAGAAGAGGAGGAGGTCACCGAAGATTTTAAATTGCTATGAGCTGTAAGCTATGAGCGCTGCGCTTTAGCTTTCAACATTAGAACTTTCCTATAAAAATGTAAATCCTTCTTAAGGTATTTTATTAAGCTTTCTTTTTATAGTGTTTTACCAACTTAAAAACTATCCACAAAACCACTACACAAAAGGCAATTGTGGCTAAAGCTCCGAGAAGCATCATTGTTCTACCGGAAAATCCGGCGGCTAAATAGGTCATTTCTTCTACTTTTTATAATTTTACTTTCATTTTATATCAAGTCTACAGACTACTACCAACTATGGACTACAGTCTACAAACCTCAGTCTAATATTTACCAGCTTCCCCCGGCACCGCCACCGCCGAAGCCTCCGCCGCCAAATCCGCCACCGAAGCCACCGCCTCCGCCAAATCCGCCGCCTCCGCCAAAGCCACCACCGGATGAGCCGCCGCCAAATCCGCCGCGACCAAGACTGCTCAAAATAATAGCATCCATAAGTCCGAAGCCTCTGCGGCCTCTGCCACCGCGTCCGCCATTATTTTTATTTCGGAATGCAGAAACTATGAATACCAGAAATATGAGTCCAAATATGATGAGCCTTACGGGAATTCCCCCGGAACCGTTTTTGTGGTTAGGGACTCCTTTAAAAGTGCCTGCCAATACCTGGAATATCGCTGTGGTTCCTTTATCTAACCCGGCATAAAAATCACCTTGCTTAAACTCTGGTAAAATAATGTTTTCTATTATTAGTTTTGTCCTGGCATCGGTAAGATATTCCTCCAGCCCATAACCGGTGGTAATCCATATTTTGCGATCGTTCTTCGAAACAAGAACCAACAATCCATTATCTTTTTTGC
>JBAVQO010000619.1:0-3894 GCA_049694135.1 Gillisia sp.
GTTAAACTACTAAGGTTAATTCACAAATCCGGAATTTCAGAAGTCCCAAATTTTGTTTTAAGTTTTTAAAGTCTTAAGTTAACCACGACGATTAGTTTTATTCCAATTTTAGTTTAATGAAAAGAGGGAGGCCTGAAAGATTTCCCTTTTTTCTTTTTTTCATAATTAAAGAAGACCGATCTTGTTTTTCTTTTGATTTATCTATCATTTTTTCATTCACTCTTTCTGTTCCCCTTTCACATAATTGCTGAAGGGCATACCAACTCCAAATTTGCTATTTTTAAGCTTTTTCAGACAAACCCATATTTAACCTAATGGAAATATTTTTTCAAGCCGATACTTGGATCGCCCTGCTAACTCTAACATTCATGGAGATTGTGTTGGGAATCGATAATATTATCTTTATTTCAATAGTGGCGGGTAAACTTCCACAGAAAATGCAGAAAAAAGCCCGTATAGGGGGACTTTCTGCAGCCATGATCATGCGCATCCTGCTCCTTCTTAGCATCACCTGGATCATAAAATTGACCGATCCTGTTCTAACTCTTGGAGACTTTGAACTTAGCTGGCGAGATATCATTCTTGCAGCCGGAGGAATTTTCCTGCTAGTTAAGACAACACTTGAAATGCACGAAAAAATAGAAGGGCATGAAGCTGGAGAATCCAGTGTAAAAGAGGTGAAGTCCTTTGGCTATGCTGTGCTGCAAATAGTGATGCTGGATATAATTTTCTCCTTTGACTCTATTCTTACAGCAGTTGGGCTTACTGACCAGCTTTTGCTGATGATCCTTGCTGTTATAATATCAATAATCGTGATGATGGTCTTTTCAAAAGCCGTGGGTGAATTTGTGAACGAACATCCCACAATCCAGATCCTAGCACTGTCTTTTTTGATTTTGATCGGAGTCATGCTTATCGTGGAAGCTATGCACTATCACGTGCCGAAAGGCTATATTTATTTTTCAGTGTTCTGCTCCCTAGCAATAGAGATGTTGAATATGCGGTATCGCAAGAAAAACCATTTGAAGACTTAGGGCGAATAGCTTTTTTCTTGATCAGCACGTTGTTTTCAGAACAAGAATCGAGTTGAAAATCTTTGCCTTAATATGGCCATATCATTGCTTAGTTTATTATCCAGCACTTCAGCATAATGCTGGGTCGCTCTTTTATTTGAATGGCCTAACATAGTTCATTTTTTGAATAACCTTAATAAAAAAATATTTCCTAGGCTATACTTTTTCATTTGGTCAAACCATGAGATTCAAGATATTTCTTGTTTGCATAACCACATTCTCCATCAACACAGATCAAATAGTAATTTCCTATTAAGTCGACAGTCTGAACAGGTGTACCTTTTTCCACCTTTCGAAGAACTTTACCCGCTCCAAATCGCTGCGTGCGAAGCAGGAAATCATTTTTAGCTTCAATAGACTTGACATTGGGTTCTACATCTGTGGAAGCTTCCAAAGATTCCTCTTTTTTAGCTATTTCTACTTCTTTGGAGAAATTCGATTTTTCGCCATCTTTTGATGAAATATCTTGTAACATTTTCAAATAGGAAATCTTTTTATCCAATAAATTAAGTGAGTCTCGTAAGGTCACTATGCGGTGGTTAAATTCCTCTTTTTTTTGTTGTAATTCCTCTAAGGAACTCTGGGAGAAGGATACCAGAGGAAAGAATGTTAGAATAAAAGTAGTGGTACTTCTGAGAATTAAATTCATGTTGTATGGATTTTTTTGGATTTCGCTTTCAAGAGCCAACCCATAGTCTGGGTCGTAGATACTGCATAAAAAAAGAACCTCCATATGGAGGCCCTTTAGCTCCCATAGGAGATATCCTATGGACCGCTTAAAACAGGAATTTCAATCTATGCAAAAGAATAATTAAAAACAAATTATTGTAGTTCCCTCTGTACTACAGAAGTTTTTCTAAGGTTAAGAATAGAATAATTTCCAACTCCAATCAATGTGATGGGAGCCATTTCGCTCTTTTTTGGGCACTTATTATGGTTATTAGTCCGAAATACCGGACCCTTATTTTAAGAGCCGATAATGATGGTGAGGGAGGGATATCGGCTCTAATGGAATTGGTTCTGCCCAGGAAGAAAAAACCCGAAGGATGTTGATTCTTACCATGGGACTTTTTGGCGCAGCACTCCTGTACGGCGATGGTATGATAACCCCGGCAATTTCTGTAGTAATTTTGATTGATCTTTTTATTTTTCAAAGGCGAGATACTCAGGGAGTCGGAATGATCTTTGGACCTTTAATTCTTTTATGGTTTGTTACCATAGCCTCTCTTGGAGTTGCTTAATTATAAAAACTCCGGAAATTCTTAAAGCTACGCCTATGAATTTTTCAAGGTGAATTACTGGCATGGAATTTTTATCCTTGGAGCGGTATTTCTCGTAGTCACAGGAGGAGAAGCTTTATATGCTGATTTTGGACACTTCAGAAAAAAATCTATCCGATGGGGGATGGTTTACCGTTGTTTTGCCTTCTCTTTTAACGACCTATTTTGGGCAAGGTGCTTTGCTCGTAAGAGACACAGAAAGGCTTCAGTACCCACTTTACCACTTAGAACCAGAATGGGTGCTGTATCCTTTACTCCTCTTAGTTGTCCATAAATCCTATCCCGTTGTTCCAGAAAAAATTAAATTTGCAGGAAAGTAAATGATCTCCATCTAACAAGGTACCTGTGAAAAGTAAAAAAGCCAAAGTTTTAATCATAGACGATGAGCCGGAACTCCGGAACCTGCTGGCAAGAATTCTGGAGTTGGAAGGTTATGAAATTTTCACTGCGGAAGATGGAAGTAAGGCGTTAAAAATTCTTCTCCGAGAAAATATTCAGGTGGTAATTAGCGATGTCCAGATGCCCGGCATCAATGGTGTGGAGCTAACCAGAAAAATCAAGAAGGAATCTCCGGCTACCGAAGTCATCTGCCTCACCGCCTACGGCAAAATTCAGGATGGGGTGCAGGCAATGAAAAATGGAGCTTACGACTATCTTGAAAAAGACAATTACCGCACAAAAATCATTCCGTTGGTCGCGAAAGCGGCCGAAATATCAAGTCTGTATTCTGAGATGGAAAGGCAGCGGGAAAAAGTTAACGAAAAGGCGAATTTTGACCACATCATAGGAAGTTCAACAGCCATTAAAAATGCCATTGCTATTGCCCGAAAGGTGGCAGACACCGATGCAACGGTACTGTTAACCGGCCCCACCGGAACCGGAAAAGAGATCTTTGCCAACGCCATTCATAACGCCAGCAATCGCGCCTCTGAAAATCTCGTGATCATTAATTGTGCGGCATTAAGTAAGGAGATTCTCGAAAGCGAATTGTTCGGTCATAAGCAGGGGGCCTTTACAGGAGCAATCAAAGACAAACGTGGATTATTCGAGGAGGCCCATAAGGGAACTATTTTTCTCGATGAAATTGGGGAACTGGAACTGGACCTGCAGGCAAAGATTTTACGGGTGCTGGAAAACGGAACTTTTATAAAACTTGGCGAGACCAAACAACATCAGGTTGATGTTCGTATCCTTGCGGCCACCAACAGAAATCTTCAAAAAGAAGTGGAAAATGGCAATTTCCGGGAAGATCTATTTTATCGTCTTTCCATGTTTCAAATCGAATTGCCTTCTCTAAATGATCGCCGGGAAGACGTCCTGTCTTTGGCTAAACATTTTTTAAGCCATGCATCCCTAAAGACCGGTAAAAAAATTACAGGCATGCAGCCAGATTACGAAAAAGCGCTGCTGAATCACAACTGGCGGGGGAATATTCGGGAACTGAAAAACCTGATCGAACGTTCGGTGATCCTGGAAGAATCAGAGGACCTTTCTCAGGAAACCTTGCCGTTCAACTTTCAGGATGAAACCATCAGTGATTC
>JBAVQO010000620.1:0-1808 GCA_049694135.1 Gillisia sp.
CTGTACGGCTTGCAATGGAAAATCTTGCGGTTCAGTCTGTTTCAAGTACAGATGCTACCTGTAACGGATCGGCTACAGGAACTGCCAGTGTTTCTGTTTCAGGAGGTATCACTCCATATTCTTATGAATGGAGCGACGGGCAAACCACAGCTACTGCTACAGGACTGGTTGCAGGAACCTATTCTGTAACAGTTATCGATGCGTTAAACAATATAGTTTCCGCAAGTGTAGATATTCTGGAAGATGAAGCTTTAGTAGTAACTATGCCGGAAGATCAGGAGATTTATAAAGGTTATGATGAGCATTCTGTAATCTTAACTCCCTCCAATGTCTCGGGTGGTGACGGTACCTATAATTATTCCTGGAGTACTGGTGAAACTACAGAGTCTATTTCTGTTAACCCCGATGAAACTACAGAATATACTTTAACGGTAACGGACGGAGAAGGATGTAGTACTGAAGGTACTGTGCAGGTAAAGGTCACCGATGTGAGCTGCGGTAACGGACGGTTTATTAAAAAAGTGAAAATTTGTTTTAATGGAAAAAGTTTATGTATAGCAAAAGCTGCTGTGCCTATCTTTTTAAGAAGAGGTGCTACCCTTGGAGATTGCGGAGGAGGAGATGACCAGCCTGTAGTGATTGAAAGCATAAAAGCTTATCCAAATCCTACCCGTGGCAGGACTACTTTAAGGATTAATTCGACCGATAATGTAAAGGCAGAACTTTATGTATATAATTTATTCGGCTATCCGGTGTTCCATGAACAAATTCATTTAAAAGATGGTATATATGAACAACCACTTGATTTAAGCAGATTCTTTACCGGAATTTATATTGTAAAAATAAAAGGAAACAATTTCGAAACTGATCCCGTGAAGATTCTTAAATACTAGATTTAATGTTGCATAAAAAAAAGGCGCCACTTCGGCGCCTTTTTTTATCAGCAATATTTAAAATTATTCTCTAATATGGCCTTCTCCCAATATGTAATATTTATTGGTCACCAGTTGTTTTAAACCCAGTGGGCCACGGTGGTGTAATTTATCGGTACTAATGGCGAGTTCTGCACCAACCCCCATTTGTCCGCCATCGGTAAACCGGGTAGAGGCATTTTGATAAACGGCCGCACTATCCACCTGTTCCATAAATTCCTGAGCCTCGTTCTTATCTTTGGTAATTATTACAGCCGAATGCCCGCCGGAATATTTGTTGATTTTTTCTATAGCTTCGTCCATCCCGTTAATACTTCCCAGAACGATTTTCATCGCTAAAAATTCCTCGTACCAGGTTTCGTCTCCTGCAAGTTTAGCTTCATTATCCAGGGTTTTAGCAACCTCATCATCTATCAGCATTTGTACCTTATGATCGCTGAATAATTTTTGAAGTTCTTTTAAATGCTGTTCGTAATCGGGTAAATTTTTGTCTATAAGAACTTTATCCAGCGCATTACAGCCTGAAATTTTATCGGTTTTAGCGTTTAAAATAACTTTTTTGGCGGTTTCAAAATCGGCGTTTTTGGAAACATATAAAAAGTTATTTCCTCGCCCGCTAACCAGTACAGCTCCGGTAGCATGTTCTTTAACGAAACCTATCAGTTTTTCTCCTCCACGCGGTACAATTAAATCTAATTTAACAGGTGGATTTTTCAGGAATTCCTGAGTTTCGGTTCTATTCATATGAAGCAGTTGAATCCAGCTGGTATCCAAATCGTTTTCTTTTAAAGCTTCATGCCAGCATTCTTCCAGAATTTTATTGCTGTTAATAGCTTCCTTACCACCTTTTAAAAAGATCTTATTATTGGCTTTAAA
>JBAVQO010000621.1:0-1623 GCA_049694135.1 Gillisia sp.
CCTGAGCGGGCAATAAAAAAAGCTTTCGCCATGATTTCAGGAATTTCTGAAGCTTTGGTAATTTGATAATTCCATTTGGTCACCGGCGTGGAAATTCCCACAATATCGGTTTCCTGAAAAGCATCGCTCCCTAACAAGGTAGATCCTACCTGCCCGGTAATACAAACCAATGGGGTAGAATCTATTTGCGCATCGGCAATTCCTGTGACCAGATTCGTAGCTCCGGGACCCGAAGTTGCCATGGCAACGCCTACTTTTCCTGTCGCCCTGGCATATCCCTGCGCTGCGTGAGTTGCTCCCTGTTCATGGCGCACCAGCACATGGTGAAGTTGATCCTGATATTTATATAATTCATCATAAACCGGCATGATGGCGCCCCCGGGATAACCGTAAAGGGTTTCCACACCTTCCTGTAGCAGACACTTTATTACGGCTTCCGCTCCTGTAATA
Organism: Gillisia sp.; assembly: GCA_049694135.1. Classification (GTDB taxonomy): domain Bacteria; phylum Bacteroidota; class Bacteroidia; order Flavobacteriales; family Flavobacteriaceae; genus Gillisia. The sequence continues at coordinate 451 of JBAVQO010000621.1, forward strand.
GTAGTTTTCTTTGATTTCTGCACTTTCTGGAAACTTGCTGTTTTTACTTCCATAATTCCACATTCTTAAAATTCGTCGGTCACACATCCGTCAGAGGCAGATGCTACTGTTTTTGCATATTTGTAAAGCACTCCCCTGCTGAATTTAAGCGGCGGTGCCTGCCAGTTTTTCTTCCTTTCTTCTATTTCCTGATCGCTAAGCGCGACATTGATAGTGTTGGTCTCGGCATTTATAGTTATTTCGTCGCCGTCTTTCAGAAAAGCAAGCAGTCCGCCTTCCTGAGCTTCGGGAGTAATATGTCCAACTACAAACCCGTGAGTGCCTCCCGAGAATCTTCCGTCGGTAATAAGCGCCACGTCTTTCCCCAGTTTCGCTCCCATGATCGCCGCTGTGGGTTTTAGCATTTCCGGCATTCCGGGACCTCCTTTGGGTCCTTCATAACGAATAACCACCACATCTCCTTTTTTTACTTTTCCTGAAGAAATTCCATCATTCGCTTCATATTCTCCATTGAAAACCCTGGCTTTTCCTGTAAACTGAAGTCCTTCTTTCCCGGTAATCTTTGCTACGGAACCTCCTTCAGCAAGATTTCCATAAAGGATCCGGATATGGCCAGTGGCTTTTATGGGGTTCGATAAAGGGTGAATAACATCCTGACCTTTCTCCAGGTCCGGAACGTCTTTTAAATTCTCTGCCAAGGTCTTTCCGGTAACCGTTAAACAATCGCCATGAAGCATTCCGTGGTTCAGCATATATTTTAAAACCGCAGGAATACCTCCCACGTTGTGAAGATCTTCCATAGAATATCTCCCACTCGGCTTTAAATCAGCCAGAAAAGGAGTGCTTTCGCATATTTTCTCGAAATCATCGATAGTAAAATCGATTTCCGCAGCTTTAGCGATCGCCAAAAAGTGAAGCACCGCATTGGTAGAACCGCCAAGAACTGTAAGAAGTCTGATGGCGTTTTCGAGGGATTTCCTGGTTACGATGTCGCGGGGCTTTATGTCTTTTTCAACGATCAGTTTCATTGCTTTGCCTACGGCTTCACATTCTTCTTTCTTTTGAGAACTCACTGCAGGATTCGAAGAGTTGTAAGGCAGCGCCATTCCTAAAGCCTCTATGGTAGAAGCCATAGTATTTGCGGTGTACATTCCGCCACAAGCTCCGGCACCG
>JBAVQO010000622.1:0-3600 GCA_049694135.1 Gillisia sp.
ATCCTGGCGGTTAATTTGAAAATTTTTTTCAACTCTTTCTCAAAAAACATCTGTAGTTCTAAAATACTATCTGCTGTACTGGGCAGGGTTTGCCATCCATTTCTGGTATCTTCCCAGACATCAAAAATGTCATTTCCCAGCTGTAATAACCCTCCCAGCTGATAAAAAAGTTTTTTTTCCTCTTCTTCAACAGGAAAGTCGAGGCCGGCGCGATAATACAAAAAGGCATTTCCTCCTTTTTTCCAGGTTACTGCCTTCAGAAAAGATTTTGAACATACGGAAGATTTTTGCTGCAAACTTTCTTCCTGGGCCTGATATACTTCGAGGGCGGCTTTTTTTATTTCTGAAGGTTTTTCAGAATGTTTTAATCCGTTGATGTATAAAAACTGCAGTAGGCCTTCTGAAGTGTTGGCGGGAAGCATACTTTCCGGACGTTCTACGAAATTTTTTAAACGAGCGGCGTTTTTATCAGGATCATAAAAGAAATCATCGAGCAACCCGGATGTTCCTCCCAGATAACTCAAACACCAGCGTTCTTTATGGGTAAGTGCTGTGTTTCGTAAGATTGAAACAGAGAAACCAAACACAGAAGGAACACCAAGCGCATAATAGGAAAAGATTTTTTTGAAATCCTTTTCTGCCAGGCTTCCGTCGTTCGTGGTTTTGAAAAAGTCCAGTTTCTCCTTTAGATATTTCTTCAAAAATGTTTTTTGAAAAAGCACTTCCCGAATCCACAAAAAATAAAGCGGGAAAAATAAAAATCCGGTGAAAAAGGAGCGTATTTTCAGCCGATTATTCTTCATTAAGAAGTATGGGTTTTCCGTAGCCCAAATCTTCCATTTTTTGTATCTGGGTGGCAGCGTCTCCCACAACAATGTAATACATCTGGCCAGGATTGGCGTATTTTTTTGCCAGTTCCCGAATGTCTTCTACCGTCATATTCTGAACCATTTTTTCGCGTTTCTTTACAAAATCATTATCCAGATTGTAGTTGCTTATATCGCTTAACATTTCCAGTTTGGAGTTGAGAGTTTCAAATTTTCGGGCATCGCTTTTTATCATAAAGCTTTTGGTCACTTCAAGATCGTGATCAGTAAAATTCTGAGGATATTCCTGAAGGATTTTCTTTATGAGTTCCAGGGCATTTCCGGTGATATTAGAACGCACTCCGCTTGAAATTACAAAAGGTCCTACATTTTTACTGCCTTCAAAACGGGAACGTATGCCATAGGTATATCCTTTAGCTTCACGAAGTTCCTGGGTAAGCTCTGAAGCAAAACCGCCACCACCAAGCCGATAATTCATAACCTCTGCGGGATAAAACAGGGAATCGGTGGCAGCCAGAGCAGGAGCGCCTATGCGCAATACGGACTGTTTTGCGCCGGGAATGTCATAAAAATACACCTGCGAGTTTTGCGGAACATTGGGAGCAGGAACCTGTGGAATTTGCACCATCGTGGGTTGCCACTCTGCCGAAAGATCATTTACAGATGCTCTTGCTTCTTCCTTGTTTACATCTCCTGCCAGTAAAAACTTAGCTCTTAAAGGACTTAATTTAGTTCTGTAGTAATCTTTGAGATCCTGCAAAGAAATTTTTTCTACAGAGGCTTCAGTTCCCAAGATATCATGTGATAGAACGTTGAATTTTCCGTAGATCTTTTTGCGAAATTCATTTTCCGCGATTCGGTTCGGATTCGCTTTTTGTTGCCTTATTTCGCTTTTTACCTTCTGTTTCGCAAGCTCAAATTCTTTTTTGTCCCATCTGGGTTGCAAAAGAATCTCCCTCACCAGGTCCATCGTCTTCTGGTAATTCTTAGAAAGGGTACTTCCGGAGAGAATAATTTTATCATCTTCGGCTCTTACATCAATGCTGGAACCAAGAAGTTCTATGGCTTCTTCTAACTCCTGCGGAGTTTTGGTGGCTGTCCCTTTTGTTAGAAGTTCTGCGAGCAAATTAGAGACACCAATTTTATCAGGATTTTCTAATAAGAGTCCGCCATACATTTCCAATCTAAAGTTTATCAGCGGTACTTCCTGTGAGGTTATTCCCAGAACAGTCAATCCTGAAGGCATATTTATCTTCCAGATATCAGGCGTGGTAATCTCAGGAGTTCCCCAGTAAGGAGGTTCTACCGAACGATCGAAACTCGAAGGAGTCTTCTTAAACGTAAGTGCCTGATTGGGATTCACTTCTTTTTCTGCTCCTTCCACTATTTTTTCTTCCGGTACACTGGCTTCTTCAGCATTTTTAAGCGCCAACTCTTTCTGTCCTTTCGGAACAAAACTGGTGACTACATAAGGTTGGTTATAAATGTATTTTTTGAAGACACGTATAACATCTTCCTTAGAAACATTCCTGATTTTTTCTACATTCTTGTTTATTTCGTTCGGATCGTTGGCAAAAATCTGGTATTGTGCCAGTTGAAACCCTTTTCCCAATACACTCGAAATGGAGTTATAAAAGTCGGTTTCCTGTCCGGCTTTTATCCTTTTTAAATCCTTCTGCGGAATTCCTTCTTGTGCAAACGTTTTAAAGGTTTCGTCGATCACTGCTTTAACAGAATCCAGGTCTTTTTTGTCATAAGCCGTAACCTGTAGCATCATTTGTCCTGCCAGTTCGGAGGTATAATCATACATACGCACCGCATCTGTAAGCTGATGTTTTTCCACCAGACTTTTATACAACGGCGCATTCTTTCCATTTGCCAGGTAACTAGCTAAAACCTCCAGCGCGTAAGAATCCGCGGCATACGAATAAACTGTGGGCCAGGCGATGCTCAGTTGAGGGAGGTTCGCGAAATTATCTTCAAAATAAAGATTTTTTGAGGCTTTTAGCGTCACAGGCTGTTTTTCCCGCCTCGGAAAATCCTGTCCGGATTTAATTTCATCAAAATATTTATGTACCCATTCCTTGGCCTGCGCTTTATCGAAATCTCCCGCAATGGTAAGAACTACATTGTTGGGTACATACCATTTATTGTAGAAATCCTTAACATTCTGCAGGGTCGCATTCTGAAGATCTTCAAGAGAACCGATTATTTCCCAATGATAAGGATGAGAGGGCGGATAAAGATTCTTGTCTATAATTTCCATCGTATGCCCATACGGCCTGTTGTCTACACTTTGGCGTTTTTCGTTTTTAACGACCTCTTTTTCTTTAGCAAGAACCGGATCTGTAACGGTATTGATGAAGAATCCCAGTTTATCTGCTTCGGCCCAGATCATTTTTTCGAGGGCATCGTTCGGGACAGTCTGAAAAAAATTCGTGCGATCGCGATTTGTGGATCCGTTAGCACCGGAACCCCCGATGCGCGCACTCATTTTGTCCAGTCCTCCTTTTCCAAGGTTTTCAGACTGTAAAAAAAGAAGATGTTCGAAAAGATGTGCAAATCCCGTCCTGTTTTCAATTTCTCTTGACGATCCCACGTGAGCGGTCAATGCCACAGCCACCACGGGGTCTGAATGATCTTCGTGAAGAATTACCCGCAACCCGTTTTGCAAGGTGAAAGATTCGAAATTAACATTATATTGTTTGCCTTTTTCCTGAGCAGTCAGGCAAAAGGGAAAAAAAATCAGGATTAAAAAAAATCTCTGGTGTAC
>JBAVQO010000623.1:0-2628 GCA_049694135.1 Gillisia sp.
AGCCGGGATTTGCCGAAATTTAGAGATAACCCTTCGGAAAAAACATCGGCTTTTACTTTTCCTTCTTTGCAATTATTAATTCCCAATCGTTCCAGGATCCTGGAAATTACTCCTTTCAGATAAAAGAAATTTCCAGGATGTTGAATGGTGTTCCAACTTTCAGAAAAACGTTTTCCGGTAATAAACACACTCAGATGCTTTTTTTCAACTCGCTCATCCTGATATTGATGGTAGCTTTTTCCGAATTCAAAAAGTTTAAGATCAGATTTTCTGCGGTTAATGTTGTAGCTAAGGGTTTCTAATCCCGAAAACAACAGCGATTGGCGCATAACCGAAAGATCCTGACTAAGGGGGTTCAGCATTTTAATAGAATGTTCTTCCTTTAGCTGTTCGCTTAAATTTATATAGGCAGGTGTGGTAAGAGAGTTGGCCATGGTTTCAAAAAATCCCTGCCCTACCAGCTGGCTGCTTATTATATTCTGAAGTTTATAATCTTCAAACTTTGTGGAATCGGATACCGAGGCATTAAATTTTGTACCGAATTCGATATTGTTATAACCGTAGACCCGAAGGATTTCTTCAATTACATCTGCTTCCCTCTGCACATCTACCCTGTAGGACGGGATGGTAAGTCCCATCCCGGTTTCGGTAACATTGTTCACTCTTATTTCAAGAGAAGCCAGAATGGATTTAATGGTTTCTTCCTCGAGATTTTGGCCTATAAGTTTATTTACCTTCTCAAAAGTCAGGAACACCTGAAAATCTTCGATTTTCTTGAAATACAGATCATCAATATCGCTGGTGATTTCGCCTCCGGTAATTTCTTTTACTAATAAAGCAGCTCTTTTTAAAGCATATTCGGTTATGTTAGGATCGATTCCTCTTTCAAAACGAAAAGAAGCGTCGGTATTTAACCCGTGGCGTTTCGCAGTCTTACGCACACTTACCGGATTGAAATAGGCGCTTTCGATAAAAATTTTGGACGTGTTTTCTGAGATTCCGCTGTGTAGTCCACCAAAAATTCCTGCCATGGCCAACGGTTTTTCGGTATCGCAGATCATAAGATCTTCACTGCTCAACTCTCTTTCAACTTCATCCAGAGTTATAAATTTAGTGCCTTCTTTAAGAGTTTTTACGTGAATCTCGTTACCGGCGATCTTATCGGCATCAAAAGCGTGAAGGGGTTGACCCAGTTCGTGCATCACGTAATTGGTAGCATCCACCACGTTATTCTTTGGGTTAATCCCTATAGACTTCAACCGGTTTTGAAGCCATTTGGGAGAATCTGCTAAGGTTATTCCGGAGACGGTTATTCCGCAGTATCGCGGAGCCAGCTTGGTGTCTTCTACGTGAATAGGAATTCGTAAACTCCGGCCGTCTATATTAAACTTGCTGACAGAAGGAGTGATTAATTCCAGGCTCAGACCTTGTTGCTGATAACCGGCTTTAAGATCACGTGCCACACCCCAGTGGCTCATGGCATCTGCACGGTTTGGAGTAAGCCCAATTTCAAAAACATGATCATCTTCGATTTCAAAAATTTCGGCTAAGGGAGTGCCGGGAATAAGGTCGTCTTTTAACACCATGATTCCTTCGTGGCTGCTGCCTATGCCCAATTCTTTTTCAGAACAGATCATTCCATTACTGCTTTCTCCACGAATTTTGCCTTTTTTTATAGTCCAGGATTCTCCTTCTTCATCGTATAAAGTAGTTCCCACAGTAGCCACAGGAACTTTTTGACCGGCGGCGATATTTGGAGCGCCACAAACAATTTGTAATACCTCAGCATTTCCCACATCTACTGTACAGAGATTTAACCTATCTGCGTTGGGATGAGCTTTGCATGTAAGTACATGACCTGTTACTACGCCTTTTAAACCACCTTTTACACTCTGGAGATTTTTAATTCCTTCTACTTCAAGGCCCAGGTCGGTGAGTAACTGCCCGGTTTTCTCGGGTCCGTCAGGAAGTTTGATAAATTGTTTTAGCCAGTTATATGAAATTTTCATCTATAGTTTTTTCTGGCAGCAAAGATAGTATTACGAATAGTTTTGGCATAATTTCAAACTAAATTTAGAAAGATTTCATAAAAATAAAAGAGACTGTCTAAAAAGTATCAAAAACGTCATCCTGAATTTATTTCAGGATATTAATGATTTGATAATCAGTCTTAGTTAGAAGCTGAAACAAGTTCAGCTTGACGAAGACCAAACTTTTTAGACAGTCTCACTTTTCTTTTAAAACAGCAGATTAATTCGCCTTATGAAGGTTCATAGCTACCACTTTTTTCCAGTTATTGGAATTATCTCCTTCATAAATGGTCCAGTCTATACTGCCATCCTGATTTTTAATTAAATTATGTTTGGCTTTTTTCTCAACTCCGGAATCATCTTTATAGGTTTCTATCATTTCATACTGTCCGTTTCCAGCTTCTTTTACCTCCATACAGGAAGTTGTAATCCCAGATAAGATTTCAGGATTGAAATAGGCCATATCGTATACATCTTTACTGGCATTGTAAACCAGGATACGCTGTCCTACATTTTGTTTATTACTGTCTAAATGGTGGACGGTCATCATGGTATGATCCTGGTTAAAATCCATTACGTCATACCCGTTTTGTGTACC
>JBAVQO010000624.1:0-2535 GCA_049694135.1 Gillisia sp.
TAGGGACCGGATATGGAACAGGTATCATTCTGAACAATCAATTGTAGTCCGGAGCTCTATCGGGTGCTGGGGAATTGGCTAATATTCCATATCTCGACAGAACTATCGAAGATTACTGTAGCGGTAAGTTTTTTCGTCTTCAGTATAAGAGGGAAGGTGTAGAAGTTTATGAAAAAGCAGAACAGGGAGATCCTGAAGCTTTGAGGATTTTTGAAGAATTCGGAAAACATTTGGGAGAAAGTCTAAAATTGATTATGTATGTGTTATCTCCTGAAGCCATTATAATTGGTGGGTCCATCAGCCGGTCTTTTAAATTTTTTGAAAAGTCTTTGCAAGAAAGCATTGAACCCTTTCCTTTTAAAAAGATAGTGGAAAGAATTAAGATTTTCCCTTCAACCATGTCTGAGGTTTCCCTATTGGGTTCTGCGGCATTACTAGACAAAAAAATTAATTAAACAGCTCTATCTAAGTAATATATTCTATGGCCAATTCAACAATTTCCGTTCATAAAGAGAGTTCATCTAAAAAAACAAATGCCAGCCAGGCAATTATTATTATTGGAGCTCTGTTCTTTATTTTTGGTTTCGTAACTTGGCTTAATTCCTTGCTGATCCCCTATCTGGCAATAGCCTGTGAGTTAACCACTTTTCAGTCCTTTTTTGTGACCTTTGCTTTTTATATCGCTTATGTGGTCATGGCTCCTGTCTCCACAAAGACTTTGAACATTTTTGGGTTTAAAAATGGCATGTCGGTGGCGCTTATTGTAATGGCCTTTGGGGCTATATTATTTATTCCCGCCGCCATTACCCGTACGTATATTCTCTTTTTATTAGGACTTTTTATTATGGGTAGTGGTCTTGCCATTCTTCAGACCGCTTCCAATCCTTATGTTACTATTGTGGGGCCTGCCGACAGCGCGGCTAAACGTATTAGTATTATGGGCATCTGTAACAAAATTGCCGGTGCCCTGGCGCCTATTCTTATAGGTTTCTTTTTACAACTCGATAAAGCAGATGCTCTACGTACGGAGATAATAAGTCTTTCTGAAAGTGAAAAAATGACGGAGCTGAATAACATGGCTTCACGGGTAATCCCACCTTACATAGGTATAGTCATCGTTTTGCTTGCATTGGCCATCTGGGTTTCTAAATCTTCGTTACCTGAAGTGGATACCGATGAAGAAGATGAAGAATTAACTTCAACCAATTCCCATAAAAAAACTGTTTTTGAATTTCCTCATGTGATTTTAGGAGTGGTTGCCCTTTTTCTTTATGTGGGCGCGGAAGTAATTGCTGCCGATAGTATTATTAATTATGGTGCTTCCCTGGGGCTTCCCCTCACTACTGCCAAATATTTTGCTACCGGTACCATGTCTACAATGATCCTGGGGTATATTATCGGGATTTTTACCATTCCCAAACATATTAAACAAGACAAAGCTTTACAGGTATCTGCGGTACTGGGTGTCATATTTACGTTAGTGGCTTTAGCGACCACGGGTTACGTTTCGGTGGGTTTTGTTGCTCTATTAGGGCTGGCAAATGCGTTGATGTGGCCTGCCATCTGGCCTTTGGCTCTGGCCGACGCCGGAAGATTTACAAAGGCAGCTTCTTCTTTATTGGTAATGGGAATTGCCGGAGGGGCGATTATTCCGTTGTTATATGGTGCACTTGCCGATAACTGGAGCGTACATTACGCTTATGTGATCCTGCTGCCCTGCTATATATTTATATTTTATTTTGCCTTTTCAGGTCATAAAATCCGTAAATAATGAGACCATACATGCTTGCAGAAACTAACTGGAAAGCCATAAAGGAGGCTGATATAGAAGTGGCTGTTCTTCCCTGGGGAGCTACAGAGGCCCATAACTATCACCTGCCTTATGCCACCGATAATATTCAGATTGAAGCTATTGCCGCTGAAGCTGCAAAGTATGCTTCAGAAGCCGGGGCGAAACTTATTATTTTACCCAATATCCCTTTTGGGGTAAATACAGGTCAGTTGGATATCAAACTTGATATAAATCTTAACCCGAGTACACAACTTGCTATTCTAGCGGATATTATTGAAGTTTTGAACCGGCAGGGGATTCAAAAACTAATCGTCCTTAATGGACACGGCGGGAATGACTTTAAACCGATGTTAAGAGAACTCGGATTAAGATTCCCGAAAATGTTCCTGATTATGACAAATTTCTTTCAGGTGCTTAATAAAAGCGAATATTTTGAGGAAACCGGTGACCACGCAGATGAAATGGAAACAAGTCTCATGCTGCACCTGTGCCCAGACCTTACTTTGCCACTGAAGGAAGCGGGCGAAGGCAGAGAAAAGAAATCGACAATAAAAGCTATAAGAGAAGGATGGGCGTGGTCGGAGCGCAAATGGTCTTCGGTTACTGAAGATACCGGCATTGGAAATCCAAAAAAGGCAACCAGGGAAAAAGGAGAAAAATTCTTTGACGCGGTCAGCAAAAAGTTAGCAGAACTTTTTTTGGATGTTTCCAAAGTTCAGGTCGATAAGCGGTACGAAAAATAA
>JBAVQO010000625.1:0-1836 GCA_049694135.1 Gillisia sp.
ATGATCGTGTGCGAATTCGGCGATCAGAATTTCAATGATCAGCAGGAACAGAAATCCGAAAAAGTAATGAGTTCTGCTGTTTCTTTTCAATTTCTTCATCTAAAAATTTCTGGAGTTATCTTTTAAAATGTCCAAATTCGGCAAGACAGGTATCGAGCGACTTTCCGTCTTTATGGCAGCCATTTATTTTGGCTTATTTCATAATGAAATTTATCCATTTCTGTAGAGATTTTCATAGGCATTCTTTCAAATTAACAGGCGTTTAGTTGGTGTTTACAATCCGAAGATTCCAGAAAAATCACTCATGGTAATATTTTCCCCGCTGCTTTGGTCATTTTTTTTGAAATATTAAGTTGGAATATGATCCAGAGACTGGATCTCTTCTTTGTATTCTGAAGGAAGAATAAGCAGTTTCAGCAAGCGGTCGAATTTTATACTTCTTCCGATTTTATATAGCGGAATTACAGATTTCATTGCTGAAGTCTTCCGAAGACTTAGCAGCCGCTGAACCTCCTTAGGAACCACAAGGATCTGGATTTCCAGCAGAAGCCGGTAGCGCAAAATTCCCAGGTGTTTCCGGTACTGCAGAAAAAGATCTTTACTGTACTTTCCGAAGGCCAGGTGCTGTTCCAGGTGTTGCTTCCGCATCACTAAAAAACTGTCATAAGTAAAAGGCAGATCTTTAAGATTCATTCTTGCGCCCACACGCCGAAAAATGGTAAAAACTTCCTCTTTTTCAGAATTGGTGAGTTTGCGCTCCAGAACTTCAAACGATCGAATTGAATAATCAATCAGCATAAAAAGTACATCCCGATACGCCCAATCCGGAATGCTTTTACCTCTTTTGGATTCTACGGCAGCATGAATGGCATTTATGTTGTCTATAGCCTGTAAAGCAGCATTCTCTTTCGAAAAAACTATTTTTCGGGCATAGGTAACCGTAGAAAATAATCTCCCGATCGGATCTTTCGGAAGTTTTCCGGTAAAGTACAGCCAGTCCACCGCTTTATTTAGCGCGAATTCTGCTGCTGCGCCGGCGAAGATGAGGAGAATAGTATCACTTTTTCCCCAGATTTCCCGTACGATCGAACCTTTTTCTACGAAATATTCAGTCTTCATTTCTTATTTTTTTAGCATTAAGTACCTGCAAAAGGAGTTCCGAAAATACCTACGGCGAGTTCTGCCCACACAAGAAACAAGGCAGTGATAATTATTCCGCAAACCACTATTCTATTTCTTAAGGAAGTGATCTTTCTTAGCGTCAGCTGAATTGCGGCGCCTGCACCTAGAAGTAAGGTCCCGGCAATGAGAAAATCGGAAAGCGACCATTGCACTTCGCTTGTGAATTGCATGGCAATCAGTGGGATTAGTAAAAGACCTGCGGCAATACCGGGAACGACGAGATTTTTAGCATTTTTCATAATAAAAGAGGTTCTGGTTTTTATTTTATACTTTGAATTTCAAAGTAAAGTGATAAAAAAATTAGATTTTATTTTGGTTGATATTGTTTCCTGCAATCAAAAGTTTTTCAAGCGCATCCAGATGCTGTTGGAAAGCCTGTCTTCCTATTTTTGTGGCGGAATACTTCGTATTGGGTCTTCGGTTAATAAAAGATTTTTCAACTTTTATATACTCCTGTTTTTCCAGAGCTTTTATATGGCTGGCAATGTTTCCGTCGGTAACTCCCAACAGTTCTTTAAGCGTTGTAAAATCGGCATGTTCATTCACCACGAGCACACTCATGATCCCAAGCCTTACCCGATGGTCAAAAGCTTTATTAAGATTATCGATGATTTTCTTCATCTATTCCGGGTTTCGTTCGTACCGGTTATACAT
>JBAVQO010000626.1:0-11607 GCA_049694135.1 Gillisia sp.
CCGAAACTAAATTTTTTAAAGATCTTCCTGAAGACAAACAAAAGCTTTGGGATGAAAAGTCTCAATATCAACGCAAGGAAAATTTTTCGCCGGAAGAATATTACGATCGTGCCGGAATTTGGGCAGAATTCGGAAAAATTATCTGCATTTCCGTCGGCTATTTTAAATTTAGCAATGGGATTCGCAGTTTTCGACTTACCACTTTCCACGGAGAAGAGGAAAGACTGCTTAGAGAGTTTAGAGAGCTTTTGAATACTCATTTCCACAAGACATATCATTTGCTATGCGCACACAACGGAAAAGAATTCGACTTTCCGTATATCGCCCGCCGGATGTTGATTCACAATCTTCAATTACCTCATAAACTGGATCTCTTCGGAAAAAAACCCTGGGAAGTGCCACATCTCGACACTTTGGAGTTGTGGAAATTTGGCGACTACAAACATTATACTTCTTTAAAATTGCTCACCAATGTTCTGGGCATTCCTTCTCCGAAAGATGATATCGATGGTTCGCAGGTCTGCAGCACGTTTTATGATGAAAATGGCCTGGACCGAATTGTTACCTACTGTGAAAAAGATGTACTCGCAGTGGCCCAGGTGTTGCTAAAACTTCGGCAGGAAGAACTTTTGGATGAGTCTGAAATAGTTTCAGTTTAAAGTTTGAAAGAAAGATGTCCTTATTTTTTAAGCGATTTTACCGATTTTTAGTAAAAACTGAGCCGCAAAAGAATACGCTGTCTAAAGAAGCTCTCGAAAACGTTGGCCGCAACTTCACTTTAAATGTCGGGAACGGCACGCTTACCAAACTGGCCGAAAAAATTATAAGCCCTAACCTCACTCTTCCCTGGATTATGAGCTCTTTGGGAGCTTCTGCAGGAATAATCGGTGCTTTGGTTCCGGTAAAGGACGCCGGCTCTCTGCTCCCTCAACTGGCGGTCTCGGGAAAAATACGGAATTTCCAGATCCGCAAGAAGTTTTGGGTGATGGCGGCGATGCTGCAGGCGGTGTGTTGGCTGGCAGCAGGATTGCTTCTACTTTTTACCTCTGTGTCTTTTATAAGCATTATTCTGCTAGGACTCCTGGCGATTTTTAGTATTGCCAGTGGAGTGGCATCTGTAGCTTATAAAGATGTTACCGCCAAAACAATTCCCAAAAAGATCCGGGGACAAATGTTGAGTTATCGCGCTACTTTTGGAGGTGTTTTAGGATTGATTGCCGGCGCGGTTTTGATCTTTGTCATTAAAGAAAATAAAAACACTGCGATTTATGCCTACATGTTTTTTACGGCTTCTCTCCTGTGGTTTTTGGCGGCTCTTCTGTTTTTAGCGATACGGGAAGAAAAAGAAGAAGCCAAACAAGCGCGAAATTTCTTTGAAGAAGTAAAAGAAGGAATTTCCCTGATTAAAAAAGACACCGGCTTTCGGAATTTTTTGTTTACCAGAGCTTTATTGATGGCTATCCCGCTGCTCCAACCTTTTTACGTTTTAGAAGCTAAGCAAATCAATACTCCTCATCTAAATATGTTGGGATATTTAATAATCATCAACGGATTGGCGACAGTAGTAAGCAGTCCTTTTTGGGGAAAAATTGCCGACCAGTCTTCTACCGGACTTATGCGTATCGCATCTTTTATTTCAATCGCTGGCGGAATTTATGCGCTGGGGTTTTACTATTTTCCGCAACTGGGATTCTTCGCTTTTTTACCTGTTTTCTTTATCAACGGGATTGCCTACAGCGGTGCCCGCTTAAGTCGAAAAACTTACCTCGTAAATTACGCTCCCGAAGATGACCGTCCCACGTATATTTCGGTTGCCAGTACTTTTATCGGACTTTTCACTGTGTTAGCAGCCACCTTTGGAATCGTTGCTGAAATTTTCGGGTTGCCGGTTCAGATTTTATTTTTCGTGGGATTATTGGCTTTGGCGATTTTCTTAAGCTTCAAATTACCTTCTGTTGAAGAAAAAGAATAAAAGAGGCCGTCTAAAAAGTATAAAAAACGTCATCCTGAATTTATTTCAGCTTGACGACAACGTAACTTTTTAGCCGGCCTATGTATTCTAAAAATGAAATTTCTTACAAATCGAACTTTATTCCCTGCGCTAAAGGCAGTTCTGTGGTATAATTTATTGTATTGGTTTGTCTTCTCATATACACTTTCCAGGCATCTGATCCAGATTCGCGACCGCCCCCGGTCTCTTTTTCGCCTCCAAAAGCACCGCCAATCTCAGCTCCACTGGTACCGATATTCACGTTCGCGATTCCACAATCTGATCCGTTTACCGACAGAAAACGCTCCGCTTCCCGTAAATTGTTAGTCATAATTGCTGAAGAAAGACCTTGTTTTACACCGTTCTGAAGTTCTAGCGCATTTTCTACATCACCCGAATACTTCAGCAGATATAAAACCGGCGCAAAGGTTTCATGCTGTACGATCTCAAAACTGTTTTCGGCTTCGGCAATCGCAGGTTTTACGTAGCATCCGCTTTCATATCCTTCTCCTTCCAGCACGCCGCCTTCCACGATAATTTTTCCTCCTTCTTTTACAACCTCATCCAAAGCATGCTGATAATTTTTTACCGCATCTTTATCGATCAAAGGCCCTACATGATTTTTTTCATCCAGAGGATTTCCAATTTTCAACTGATTATACGCAGCAACAACTGCGTCTTTTACCTTATCATAAATTGATTCATGAATAATTAATCGGCGGGTAGAGGTACAACGTTGGCCACAGGTTCCTACGGCTCCAAAAACAGCGCCGATAACCGTCATTTTTATATCGGCATCGGGAGTTACAATTATGGCATTGTTCCCTCCTAATTCCAAAAGAGATTTCCCTAAACGTTCTCCTACTTTAGCGGCCACTTTCTTACCCATTCTGGTTGAACCCGTTGCAGAAATAAGCGGAATGCGCGTATCATTGGTCATCATTTCCCCTACTTTGTAATCGCCGGTTACCAGGCAGGAAATCCCTTCTGGCACATTGTTCTCGCTAAATACCCGCGCCGCAATTTTCTGGCAAGCTACCGAGGTAATCGGTGTTTTTTCGGAACCTTTCCAAACACAGGCGTCTCCACAAACCCAGGCCAAAGCCGTATTCCACGACCAAACGGCTACCGGAAAATTAAAAGCGGAAATAATTCCCACCACGCCCAGCGGGTGATATTGTTCGTACATTCTATGCCCCGGTCTTTCAGAATGCATCGTAAGCCCGTGGAGTTGACGTGATAAACCAACCGCAAAATCGCAGATATCGATCATTTCCTGAACTTCTCCCAGACCTTCCTGGTACGATTTTCCCATTTCATAAGAAACCAGTTTTCCTAACGGCTCTTTCAACCGGCGCAGTTCATCGTTGAATTTTCTAACCACTTCTCCTCTTTGCGGAGAGGGAAGATTTTTCCAGGTTTTAAATCCCTCGGTGGCAGTTTTCATCATTTTTTCATAATCCTCTTTGGTGGTAGATTTTACCTTTCCAATAAGAGCGCCATCAACCGGCGAATAGGATTCTATTATCTCACCACTGCCAAAAAAGTCTTTTCCGGTAGAAGTTCCGGGGTTGATCTCTTCGATTCCCAGCTCTTTCAGTGCTTGCTTAATTCCAAATTTCTCTGCTACGTTGCTCATTTAATTATGTTTTTCTGCTTGTTTTTGTTTGTTATTTGCGAATTTAATAAAAATTAACCGCTATTCCTCATGTGCGATAAAGCGTTCATCTGCTGGCATAACCGTCCCGCAATTATCGCAGGTGCGAAGTTCCTTGCTTCCGTAAAAATATTCGAAGTGCTTCAGAAAGTCGGTTTCTATGTCCGTAAGAGGAAAGTAAACCTCATACAATTTATGGTTGCAGTTGTCGCAATACCATAGCAGCCCGTCTTTTCCTTCGCCGCCAACTCTTTTTCTCTCCACCACAAGCCCTATAGATCCCTCGTGCCGGACCGGGGAATGCGGAACCTTTGCGGGATGAAGGTACATATCTCCCGGCCCCAGTTCCATTTTTACCTTTTTCCCATTTTCCTGAACGTAGACTTCAATATTTCCTTCCAACTGATAAAAAAGCTCTTCCGTTTCATTGTAATGATAATCTTTTCGCGCATTGGGGCCTCCCACCACCATCACAATATAATCTTCAGAATCTTTATAAATATTCTTGTTTCCCACCGGCGGCTTAAGCAAATTCCGGTTTTGCTCCACCCATTTGTTGAGATTGAAAGGTTTATTAATAGCCATTTTTAATTTTTTGAGTTGCTTAAAAATAATCAATCTTGCTCACAAACCTTCCCGCATTTTAAAATGTTTTTGGGCGTGTGCACAAGGCACCGGGCTATTCGCTACAATTCCGCGCCAAAAGGCGCGGGATTTACGCTGCTATCCCTCACGCAACTTTTCAACTTTGTAAGTATTTAAAATTCTGTACTTTTATAAAATTCAAAAACTTCTTTTATGAAAAAATTACTTTTCCTTTTAAGCCTTTCTTTGGTATTTGCCTGCAATACAGCCACTAAAGAAAACTCCACTTCAGAAAAAACAGCGAAAACCGCTCCTGATACCACTCAAACAGAAAATTTTGGAATTGTAATTCACGGTGGTGCCGGCACTATTCTAAAAGAGAATATGAGCGATTCCATGGAAACCGCTTATAAACAAAAACTCGAAGAAGCTATACGTACCGGGTACAATATCCTGAAAAATGGCGGCACTTCTCTGGAAGCGGTACAACGAACCATCAATGTCATGGAAAATTCGCCGCTCTTTAACTCGGGTAAAGGAGCTGTTTTTGCCCACGACGGCACCAACCAGATGGATGCTTCTATAATGGACGGTAAAACTTTGAATGCGGGGGCCGTTGCCGGAGTTACGACCGTAAAAAATCCTATAAACCTGGCATATGAAGTGATGGTGAACTCTCCGCACGTGCTGCTTTCGGGCAAAGGAGCCGAAGAGTTTGCGAAAGAACAGGGACTGGAGATCGTGGATCCGTCTTATTTTTATACCGAAAAAAGATATCAGTCGCTTCAGAAAATCAAAGATGCCGAGAAAAAAGCAGCCGACAGCGCTTCCCGAAATGAAACCGCTTTCAACGATCCCTACATAAAAGATTCAAAATTCGGAACGGTGGGTTGTGCCGCACTCGATAAAAACGGAAACCTGGCCGCAGGAACCTCAACCGGAGGAATGACGAACAAAAAATGGAACCGTATTGGCGATTCACCCATTATTGGCGCGGGAACTTATGCCAACAATAAAACCTGCGCCGTTTCGGGAACCGGCTGGGGAGAATTTTTTATTCGGGGAGTGGTTGCTTACGATATTTCTGCCCTTATGGAATATAAAGGAATGAGCCTTCAGGAAGCCGCCACAGAGGTTATTCAGAAAAAGAATCCTGCAATGGGTGGTGATGGAGGCATTATTGCCATAGATCACGACGGGAATGTAGCGATGGAATTTAATACCGCTGGTATGTTTCGGGCAACGATGAACAAAAACGGGGAATTAGAAATAGGAATGTATAGCGACAAGGGTACTCAAAAGTAAATTTTGGGTTTAGATTGCTTTTTCGGCATAGACGGCAACATCTTCTGCCTTTTTTAACATTCTTTTAAGAAATGATTAGTTCGGTAATTCCCGAACTAATCCTAAATTCGCACTTCAATTTTTGAAATGCAGAAGGAGCAGATTATTTCTAAAAAAAACGAACTTGTTGAGAGACTGGGGGTATATCTTGAAAATCAGGACAACATGGCTCCGCTGGAGGCACGAATTTTCTCTACACTAATTCTTACCGGGAAAAGGGGAAGAACTTTCGAGGAACTGATAAAGGATCTGAATGCAAGCAAAAGCACGGTGTGCACCCATCTAAACACTCTGCAGGCTTCCGGCCGGGTAAGTTACCACACACGCCCGGGACAAAGAAAACGCTATTTTAACGTCACTCCAAACCGGCTGGTTCAGGTAATGGACGAAATGCTTCAGAAATGGAATCAGCAAAGGGATATTCACACCGATATATTATCGTATAAAAAAGAAGCTGCCAAAGAAATGGCTTCTTCAGAAGAAGAATTCGATCTCGATTTTCATCAGAATTATCTTCAGTTCTTAGATGAAGTAAGCAGCGCAGTAACGAAATTAAAACAAAAAATCTCACACTAAATTTTTTCAATGTACATGAAAAATTACTTTTCCAACCTAATAGCCTTAGTAGGCCTGTTTTTTATCGTTTCCTGCGGGAACGACAAAGAAAAATCTGCACAGGCCGCGCAGCAACAAACACCTTCGCTACCGGTACTTATTGTTCCCACCAGAACTCTTACCGCCTACAACAAATATCCCGCTCAGATCGAAGGTATTGTAAACAGTGAAGTTCGCGCAAAAGTGCAGGGTTATATTACCGATGTTTTAGTTGATGAAGGCGAAAAAGTGAAGAAAGGACAGCTGTTGTTCAAATTGGAAACAAATTCTCTAAACCAGGAAGCCAATGCGGCAAAGGCAAACGTAAATGCCGCACAGGTAGAAGTAGATAAACTAAAACCTCTGGTAGATAAAAATATTATAAGTCCGGTTCAGCTGGAAACTGCAAAGGCCAAACTGCAACAGGCAAAAAGCAATTACAACAGTGTTGCCGCGAATATTGGCTACGCCAACATAAAAAGCCCGGTGGATGGTTACGTAGGGGAAATAAGGTTCAGAAAAGGTGCTCTGATTAGTCCTGCAGATCAGAAACCTCTTACGACCGTTGCCGATATCAGCAAGGTGTACGCCTATTTTTCTATGAACGAAAAAGATTACCTGGACTTTATTCAGAATGCAGAAGAAGAAACAATGGAAGAAAAGATCCAGAATATGCCTCCCGTGAGTCTGATCCTCGCAAATGGCAGTACTTACGACCAAAAAGGCAAAATTGAAACGATAAATTCTCAGGTAAACAATGAAACCGGTTCGGTTTCCTTTAGAGCGGTTTTCGATAATCCTTCACGATTGTTAACCAATGGGAACAGCGGGCAAATTCAGATTCCTAAAACCTATACCAACGCCGTTGTGGTGCCGCAGGAATCTACTTATGAACAACAGGGAAACACTTATGTGTTTCAGGTGAGCAACAAAGTGGCTGTTTCACACGCGTTTTCTGTGAAAGCTGCGGTAGATAATCTTTACATCGTGGAATCTGGTGTAAAGGAAGGAGATACCATCGTTGCCCAGGGAGTTTCTACTTTACAGGATGGCACTAGCATTAATCCCAACCTGGTATCTTTCGACAGTATTGCCAAACCCTTAGAGAAAGTATTTAAATAATCCAGCAGAAAGAAAGCAGCTTATGTTAAAAACCTTTATTGAAAGACCCGTACTTTCTACAGTAGTTTCTATTATTCTGGTTATTCTGGGAGTTTTGGGGCTTACCAACCTTCCTATCACACAATATCCCGATATTGCACCGCCAACCATTCAGGTGTCCACCTCCTATCCTGGAGCCAACGCAGAAACGGTGCTGGAAAGCGTAATTATTCCTATTGAAGAGCAGATCAATGGGGTAGAGGGAATGACTTACCTTACCTCATCGGCCTCTAATTCCGGCGGAGCATCTATCACGGTGTATTTCGATCAGGACGTAGATCCAGATATCGCTGCCGTAAACGTACAAAACCGCGTAGCCAGGGCAAATCCGCTTCTTCCTGCTGAAGTAAAACAAATAGGAGTAACTACCCAGAAACAGCAAACCAGCGCGTTGATGTTCATGTCTTTTTACAGCACGAACAAGGACTACGATGATACTTTTATTCAGAATTATTTAAAGATCAATGTTATTCCGGAGCTGCAACGGGTAAATGGGGTGGGAAATGTAAATGTTTTTGGCGGAAAAGATTACGCCATGAGGATTTGGCTGCAACCCGAAAAACTCGCAGCTTATAACCTGGTTCCTTCAGATGTTATTTCAGCTCTAAAACAACAAAGTATCGAAGCTGCTGCAGGTTCCCTGGGCGAAAACAACGGAAAAACATTTTCTTATGTGCTTCGCTATAACGGGCGATATAACACAGAAGCCCAGTATAGCAACATCATTATAAAAGCTCTTGGGAACGGCCAGTTTTTAAGATTGAACGATGTCGCAAAGATAGAACTCGATGCCCAGTCGTATGATGGTGGTACCACCACCAAAGGTTATCCTGCGGTTAACATGGGTGTTTTTCAAACCAAAGGATCTAATGCCCGCGATATTATTACCAGCATTAATCAACGACTGGATGATATAAAGAAAGATTTGCCAAAAGGAATAAAGATTTTTGTTCCCTATAATACCAATAGTTTCCTGGACGCTTCCATTCACAAAGTGGTTTCTACCTTACTGGAAGCTTTTATCCTGGTTTTTATCGTAGTCTTTATTTTCCTTCAGGATTTTAGATCTACGCTTATTCCGGCCATTGCTGTACCGGTGTCGATTATTGGAACCTTCTTTTTTCTAAACCTTTTTGGGTATTCGATTAACCTGCTTACTCTTTTCGCATTAGTACTTGCCATAGGAATTGTGGTAGATGATGCCATTGTGGTTGTAGAGGCGGTGCATAGCAAGATAGACGAAGGCGCCAACGATGTGCGAAAGGCAACTATAAACGCTATGAGCGAGATTGCAGGGGCAATTATTTCCATTACCCTCGTAATGATGGCGGTGTTTATTCCCGTAACTTTTGTAAAGGGGCCAACGGGAGTTTTTTACGAACAATTTGGGGTTACGTTAATTGTTGCTATTATGATTTCTGCAGTAAATGCCCTGACGCTTAGTCCGGCGTTATGTGCCTTGTTTTTGAAATCTCATGACAAAAAAGAAGCAAGCCGGCAGAAAAAAAGTTTTAGGCAAAAGTTTTATGCAGGTTTTAACCGCGGATTTGCATCTACTGTAAATCGTTACGGACGATCTCTTCATTTCCTATATAGAAATAAATGGATCACAGCGGTTATCTTGTTGCTTGCTTTAGGCGGAATATGGTGGACAACCAACACCCTCTCCAAAGGTTTTGTGCCCGATGAAGACCGGGGATTCGTCTTTATAAATATTGAATTGCCTCCGGGAGCCTCTGTAGATCGAACTCACCAGGTAACCCAGGAACTTTATAAAAAGATTAAAGATTTACCGGCTATTGAAGGTATTTCTCTTATAGAAGGCCGAAGCTTGATAAGCGGCGCGGGAAGTAACTATGCGCTCGGGTTCATGAAACTGAAAGATTGGGATGAAAGGAGTGACGATCAGTCTGTACAGGCGGTTACTCAAAAACTCTTCGGAATTGCCTCTACGATTCATAGTGCAAAGATCATTTTCTTTGCGCCTCCAAGTATTCCCGGGTTTGGGCATTCTTCAGGATTTGAAGTCAACCTGCTCGACAAGTCCGGCGGAAGTTTTGAAGATCTAGACAAAGCCACACAGCAATTTATAAGAAAACTGGGGCAGCGTCCCGAAATTCAGTATGCGCAATCCTCTTTCAACACCAATTATCCGCAGTACGAAATAGAGCTAAATATTCCACTGGCTATGGAAAAAGGTGTTTCTGTACAGGATATTTTCTCCACCTTACAGGGATATATCGGCGGAATTTATGCTGCCGATTTTGCCCGTTTCGGAAAACAATATCGGGTATATGTCCAGGCTTTGCCACAGGATCGCGCCGACAAGAATGATCTGAATAAACTGTACGTGAAGACGAAAAATGGTGAAATGACACCAATTACAGAATTTGTGACTCTGAAACGGGTTTTCGGGCCGCAATCGGTTAGCAGATTTAACCTTTTTAATTCAGCCAGTCTTTCCGGAGCTACCAATCCAGGCTATAGTTCGGGAGATGCTATAAAAGCGGTAGAAGAAGTAGCAAGCACGTTGCCTAACAAGTATACCACCGCCTATTCGGGACTTACACGAGAAGAGGTGAATTCGGGAAGCCAGACTACCACCATATTCCTCTTATCGATCTTATTTGTGTATTTTCTTTTAGCCGCCCAATATGAGAGTTATTTACTGCCATTGTCAGTGTTGTTCTCACTTCCTTTAGGGGTTTTTGGAGCTTACTTCAGCACAAAAATGGCAGGCCTGGAGAATAATATTTATTTTCAGATCGCTCTTATTATGCTGCTGGGGCTACTTGCAAAAAATGCGATTCTTATTGTGGAATTTGCACGGCAACGGCGTGCGCAGGGGGAATCGATCTTAGACGCCGCCGTAGATGGTGCCAAGGCAAGATTACGTCCTATTTTAATGACCTCTTTCGCCTTCATCTTAGGATTGATGCCCCTGGTTTTTGCCAGTGGCGTTGGAGCAGAAGGTAACAGATCGATTGGTACGGGAGCAGCCGGCGGCCTTTTAATAGGAACCTTACTGGGAGTTTTTGTAATCCCCATTTTGTTTATCCTCTTCCAGTGGCTTCAGGAAAAAGTAAGCCGAAAACCTGTCATACTGGAAGATTCACAAGAACAAGAAAACATTTAAAATGAAAAGAGCATCTACATTAATTCTTCTGGGAGCTGTTTTGTTGAGCCTGCAATCTTGTTTTGTGGCAAAAGATTATAAACGCCCAGATGTTGTAAAACAAGAGTATTACAGAACCGACAATATTACCAGAGACAGCCTGACCATTGCTACTGTTAAATGGGAAGATCTGTTTACAGATCCCGACCTCCAGCAGTATATTCGTGAAGGCCTCGAGAACAACATCGACATTCGGGTGGCTCTTCAGCAGATAAAAGAAGCCCAGGCATATCTAAAACAGGGAAAAGCTGCCTTTTTTCCGACGTTGAATGGCGATGCCCAATACACCCATCAGGAGCTTTCGGGAAGCAGCCAGTTTGGCAACCAGTTTTCGGCTTTGGATCAGTACCAGTTATCTGCAAACTTATCCTGGGAAGCAGACATCTGGGGAAGAATTCGCAGTAACGAACGAGCTTTTAACGCCCGTTATTTACAGACTGTTGCCGCGCATAAAGCAGTCAAGACACAACTTATTGCCGATATAGCTTCGGTTTATTACCAGTTATTGGCTCTGGATGAAGAAATAAGAGTCACCCGTGAAACCATAAAAACAAGACAAAACGGACTGGAAACCACGCAGGCGCTGAAACAGGCAGGAAATGTTACTGCTGTGGCGGTAAAACAAACCGAGGCACAGGTTTACACTGCGCAGGGAATATTGATAGACCTGGAAAAACAGTCTCATATTCTCGAAAATACGCTTTCAATTTTATTGGGGCACGCACCTCAGAAGATAGAAAGAACAAGTCTGGAAACTCAGGAAATTACCACGCCTCTTTATACGGGAGTTCCGGCGCAACTGCTGAGTAACCGTCCCGATGTTATAGCCGCAGAATTCCGCCTGCGAAACGCTTTTGAACTTACCAATGTAGCACGAGCCAATTTCTATCCAAGCATCACACTTTCTGCTTCGGGCGGATTGCAAAGCCTGGACATTGATAAACTCTTCAGCACAAGTTCACTTTTCGCGACGGTAGTTGGCGGTATTACTCAGCCAATTTTTAATGGCCGAAAAATCAGAACCCAATATGAAGTTTCCCAGGCACAGCAGGAAGAAGCACGACTGGATTTTAGAAATACTATTTTAAATGCCAGTAAAGA
>JBAVQO010000627.1:0-1950 GCA_049694135.1 Gillisia sp.
TTTTTAAGAAAGTAAAAAACAGCAAAGCCTGCAGAAAAAAATAGTCCGACATTGCTAGCAAGACAAAAAGCAGCAAAAAATGTAAAGGTTAGGAAATAGTTTTTTTGGGTTGCCAAAAAGAAATTGACAGCCACTAATCCCAGCACGAGATCTACGGAATACTGTTTTAGGGTTAAGGAATTCGAAATAATAAAAGGGCTGAAACAAAAGAGGCCAAGGACGACTAGTCGTAAATACTTCGAAGAAAAATTTTGAAGAATGCGGTTAAATAGAAACAGCGAAAAACAGGAGCACAGAAAAGTCAAAATTTTTAGAGAAACATAGGGTTTAGCTATAACTGAAAATAATTTTTCAGTAATAAGAAAGAGGGGTGGAGCGCTTTGTCTGCTTTTGAATGGATAAATAATTTCAGGAACAGAATGTTTCAAAATGTCCATTCCCAGGTTTACTTCGTCGCCATTGAAAGACCACTCGATAAATTGGTGGTAGAAGCGTAGAACAATTCCCGAAATAATTATTAAGATCGAAAGGATCTTTGATATTCTGTTATAATCTTTTTTAAACAACCTGGACATAATTATTTTCTACCAACAACGATTGTTGATAGACCTATTCTATTAGAAATTCCCCTGTCAAGTATCCTAAAAATAGGAACGAGTTTATTATACAAAAACATCTGTCCCTTAGGAATACTTTTTTTCTTCAGAATCTTTCCACTAAAGTACCAGCCTAACATTCCAGTTGCATTAAAATATTGACAATGAAGAATATTTAAATTGTTTTTCAGGAATAACTTTTCTAATTTTTCTATGGTATACCTTCTGTAGTGTCCTAACTCTTTATCTAAATTATTATATAAGTTTTGATAGGAAGGAACCAGGATAATTAGAGTTCCTTTAGATTTCAATAGTTTTCTGCAGTTTTTTATAGCAAGCTCATCATCTTCAATATGTTCAACCACATTAAGGGCAAAAACTGTATTAAATGTTTCAAAAAGTTCTCTAAATTTAGTATCGAATTCAGGGTCAATCAAATCTATTTTTTCAACGCCCAGAAAGTTTGAAAATTTTTTAAATCTGTTCTCTAATTCTGTGCAATATTCCGTTCTTAAATCAGACAGCATCAAAGAAAAATTTTGTTGTAAAAATTGACTCGATATATTTCCTATTCCACTTCCAATCTCCAATATTTTTCCGTGAGAATGTGGCAGTATAGTTTCAAACATCCATTTATTGAAATTATCGGCTGAAGCGATTATTTCAAGTGTTTCTCTTCCAACTTTATCTTCCACAAAATTTATTTAAAAAGGTTATATCTAAAAACACAATAAATCGCTTTGACTCCGTCTTTCCAATTTATTTTTTTGCCTTCATTGTAGGTTCTTCCATAATACGAAATGCCAACTTCATAAATCCTTATTCGTGGTATTGTACAAATTTTAGCGGTTACTTCGGGTTCAAATCCAAATCTATTTTCCCTAAGTTCCAGAGATTTTATAATATCACTCCTGAACAATTTGTAACCGGTTTCCATATCTGATAGGTTCAGATTCGTAAAAGCGTTACTCAAGGTAGTTAGAAATCTGTTTCCAATTGTATGCCAATAAAAAAGAATCCTGTGCGGATTTCCACCCATAAATCTGGATCCATAAACCACATCTGCATGGCCGTTAACCACCGGTTTTAAAAGATGATTGTATTCTTCGGGATCATACTCCAGGTCGGCATCCTGAATTATCAAGAATTCTCCCGTGGCTTTTGCTATTCCGGTTCTTATTGCAGCACCTTTTCCTGTATTTACAGAGTGTTCAAAATACTTTATTTCCAGTTCCGGATATTGTGATTGCAGATTTTCAATAACTTCCGGAGTATTATCTGTAGAGCAGTCGTTTACTATAATTAGTTCTTTCTGGATATTTTTTACCAGTTTTACCTGATTTATTTTTTCTAT
>JBAVQO010000628.1:0-1804 GCA_049694135.1 Gillisia sp.
GCTTACAGCTTACAGCTTACAGCTTACAGCTTACAGCTTACAGCTTACAGCTTACAGCTTACAGCTTACAGCTTACAGCTTACAGCTTACAGCTTACAGCTTACAGCTTACAGCTTGCGTTAGTCTATTTCGCCAATATATTCTTCCACCATTTTTACGTACTCTATCCTCGCTTCGTTCTGGGTAAGGTTTTCTATTTGAAGCAGTGCATTGGCTTTAAAACCGGTACGCAGCCCTTCATCCTTACCAGGCCTGTAGAATCCGTTTTTTTGGGTGGCACGTTTGTAATAAGCGTAAAAGAGTAGCATGATATCCTGTGGAAATTTGAGATGGGTGGTGCTGGCCATTTCATAGGCTTTCATAAATTTTTTGTCTGAAATCCCTGTCATGTCTATTCAATATTGGCAATAACGCTTAAGCCGCCTTTTACCTTGTCTTTTAAATTAACATTGACTTTGGTGCCCAGGGGAAGAAAAACGTCTACTCTGGAACCAAATTTTATGAATCCGCTGTCGCTTCCCTGAATCACTTCCTGGCCAACTTCTGCATAATTCACAATCCTTTTTGCCATAGCTCCGGCTATTTGCCTGTACATGACTTCGCCTGCCCTGGAATTTTTTACCACTACCGTGGTGCGCTCATTTTCTTCGCTGGATTTTGGGTGCCAGGCTACCAGAAATTTTCCGGGATGATACTTGCTATAAGTCACTTTACCGCCTACAGGATGTCTCGTAACGTGCACATTTATGGGAGACATAAAGATGGAGATTTGTAAGCGTTTATCATTAAAATATTCTTTTTCGAAAACCTCTTCAATAACAACTACTTTTCCATCTACCGGTGCCACTACGTTGGCATCATTCACCTGTGTAACCCTTTTAGGATTCCTGAAAAACTGAATAATGAGAAAAAACAGGATTAAACTAGAAACCAGAACCGCAAATCGGACCCAGTAAATTTCTATGCTGAAATAGGAAATGATATTCACCGTAATTAACAGAATTAGGGTAAATACAATGATTTTATGTCCTTCTTTATGAAACATGATTTACAATTAACAGATAAGCATACACAAACGGACTCGCAAAAATAATACTATCCAATCGGTCGAAAAGTCCCCCATGGCCTGGCATTAGCTTACCACTGTCCTTTACCCCGGCCTGGCGTTTAAATTTCGATTGTATAAGATCTCCCAGGGTGCCAAAAATACTCATAATAATCGCCATTCCCAACCAAAAGGAAAAACTAGAGTAGTGGGTGACCCTAAAAATAACGTATCCGGCAAGACAGCTAAATACAACTCCTCCTAAAAAACCTTCTACGGTTTTGTTAGGCGAAATCAATTCGTACAGCTTTGTTCTTCCAAAGTTCTTTCCTACTATATAGGCAAACGTATCATTGCTCCATATAAGTATAAATATACCTACAATTAATTGGGGGTTAAAGGTACCCGTATAAGCAGGAATAAGAGTTAGAAAAATTATGGATGCTGTTAAATAGAAAATGAGAATGATATATTTCTTTTTTTCGAAGACAGGGATTTTTTTTATAAATAGCAGATCTTTTACCAGAAATAAGTTTACGAAAATTGTGATGCACAACAGTACTACCGTGGCATTCTGGTTGAATTTCAAGATGGCAAATACGTAAAAAAGTAGGGCGTGTACAACATAAAGAGCATAACTTTTTAAATGAAGTAGCTTTTCAAGTTCCAGCAGACACACCACTCCCAGCAGAAAGAAAAGAGCTACAAAAATAAGCTCTGATGAAAGAATAGAGACTACCAAAATAGCTATATATAGCA
>JBAVQO010000629.1:0-3005 GCA_049694135.1 Gillisia sp.
ATATTTGTATAAGCTTTTCTAAAACTTTGAATTCAAAAGAAAAATATACCAAAATCATAAAAACCGAGGCTAAACGTCTCGGTTTTATGTCTTGTGGCATTTCAAAGGCCGAATTTTTGGAAGAAGAAGCTCCCCGTTTGGAATCCTGGCTCAATAAAAATATGCAGGGCGAAATGCATTATATGGAAAACCATTTTGATAAGCGGCTGAATCCTACAAAACTAGTGGAAGGCTCGAAATCGGTGATTTCCTTGCTGCTCAATTATTTTCCGAAGGATTTTCAAAATAAAGAATCGTACAAAATCAGCAAATATGCTTATGGAACCGATTATCATTTTGTAATAAAAGACAAACTGAAGTCGCTTCTTCAGTTTATGCACGAAGAGATCGGCGAAATCGATGGGCGCGCCTTTGTAGATTCTGCTCCTGTTCTCGATAAAGCCTGGGCCGCAAAAAGTGGACTTGGCTGGATTGGTAAAAATTCTAATTTGCTCACAAAGCAGGTAGGATCCTTCTATTTTATTGCGGAGTTAATCGTAGATCTTGAACTGGAATATGACACTCCTGTTACAGATCACTGCGGAAGCTGCACCGCCTGCATAGATGCCTGCCCGACTGAAGCCATCGTAGAACCATACAAAGTTGATGGCAGCAAATGTATTTCCTATTTCACAATCGAACTAAAAGATGAATTGCCGCAATCTTATAAAAATAACTTCGAGAACTGGATGTTTGGCTGCGATATATGTCAGGATGTGTGCCCCTGGAATAAATTTTCAAAACCCCATAAAGAACCGCTTTTTAATCCCAACCCAGCACTCCTGGAACTGGATAAAAAGGATTGGGAAGAACTTACTAAAGAAACTTTCAACGAAATTTTTCGAAAATCTGCAGTAAAAAGAACAAAATTCGAAGGCTTAAAACGAAACATCAGCTTCTTAAAAGGCTAATCGATCAACTAAAAAATCTGTACTATTTTAGAAAACGGAAAGGTACTGAAAAACACCGTTTTTCATCTCAAAGAATCCTTTCCGGGATAGCATTTGTAAAGGTTGGAATAGAATATTGATTCTTTCGCATTTATTATAAAAATTAGTTTCTTATTGCAGTGTTACCTTGTTACCTTTGTTGTTCAGTCAAAGGAAAAATTATGAGCAAAGACAGTAAAAGACGGGAAGCGCTGGTTTATCATGCCAAGCCCAAACCCGGAAAAATAGAAGTAGTGCCTACCAAAAAATATGCTACTCAACGCGACCTTTCGCTTGCCTATTCTCCGGGGGTGGCCATTCCCTGCAAGGAGATAGAAAAAGATAAAGAAAACGTTTACAAATATACTTCAAAAGGAAATCTGGTAGCGGTAATTTCTAATGGAACTGCGGTGTTGGGATTGGGCGATATAGGGCCCGAAGCATCGAAACCGGTGATGGAAGGAAAAGGACTTTTATTTAAAATCTTTGCCGATATCGATGTTTTTGATATTGAAGTGGATACAAAAAACGTAGATGAATTCATAAATACGGTTAAAAATATCGCTCCCACTTTTGGCGGAATTAACCTCGAGGATATTAAAGCTCCCGAAGCTTTTGAAATAGAAAAGAGGTTAAAAGCAGAATTGGATATTCCGGTAATGCATGACGATCAGCACGGGACCGCTATCATTTCGGCTGCCGCGCTCTTAAATGCGCTGGAATTGGCTAAAAAGAAAATAGAAAAAGTAAAAATTGTTATAAGTGGGGCAGGGGCTGCTGCCGTTAGTTGTACAAAACTTTATAAATCTTTTGGCGCCAAATCAGATAATATTGTTATGCTGGACAGCAAAGGAGTGATTCGTGCGGACAGGGAAAATCTTTCAGAAGAAAAGAAGGAATTTGCCACCAAACGAAAAATCGATACCCTGGATCAGGCGATGAAGGATGCCGATGTGTTTATAGGCCTTTCCGTAGCTGATATCGTAACTCCGGAAATGCTGAAATCGATGTCTAAGCGTCCCATTGTCTTTGCCATGGCAAATCCCGACCCCGAAATAGAATACGAGCTGGCTGTACAGACCCGCAAAGATCTTATCATGGCTACCGGACGTAGTGACCATCCCAACCAGGTAAACAATGTGCTTGGTTTTCCGTTTATTTTTCGTGGTGCCCTGGATGTGCGGGCAACCAAGATCAATGAAGAGATGAAAAAAGCAGCGGTTAAAGCCCTGGCAGAACTGGCAAAAGAACCGGTTCCCGAACAGGTAAACATCGCCTATGGAGAAACCAAACTGAATTTCGGTCCGGAATATATCATTCCCAAACCTTTCGATCCACGACTCATCGCAAAAATACCCCCGGCTGTTGCCAGGGCTGCTATGGAAAGCGGTGTGGCGAGAAATTCCATCCATGACTGGCAGCGGTATGAAGATGAACTGCTGGAAAGAATGGGAAGCGATAACAAGATTTCCCGATTGTTGATGAACCGCGCCAAGAGCAATCCAAAACGTATTGTTTTTGCCGAAGCAGATCACCTGGATGTTTTAAAAGCTGCCCAGATCGTTCAGGAAGAAGGAATAGGGGTGCCAATTTTACTGGGAAGGAAAGATGTAATCAAGGAGCTGATGCAGGAAATAGACTTTGATCCCGAACACGTGCATATTATAGATCCGAAATCTGATGAAGAATGTGAAAAACGTGAGGCGTATGCCGATGTTTACTGGCGAAGCCGTTACAGAAAAGGAGTAACTAAGTACGATGCGCAGTTATTGCTGAAGGAACGCAATTATTTTGCAGCTATGATGATCAATGAAGGAGATGCAGATGCGTTGCTGTCAGGATACTCCCGGGCATATCCCACCGTGGTGCGGCCTATGTTGGAACTAATAGGTATGGCCGAGGGAATAGATCGAATTGCTGCAACCAATTTAATGAATACCTCAAGAGGTCCTATTTTTATTAGCGATACCTCTATAAATATAGACCCTTCTGCAAAAGATCTTGCTAAAATAGCTTTAATGACGGCAAGAACTGTGC
>JBAVQO010000630.1:0-1664 GCA_049694135.1 Gillisia sp.
ACGTCAGGTAGAGGGTCTTTTAAAAGAAAAAGCTAAAAACCTGAAAACCGATTTACAGAAAGAAATTGAATCTATAAATGGAATAGACTTTCTGGCAAAAAAGGTGGATTTAGATCCTGCGGGTGTAAAATATCTTGCGTACGAGTTGGGTGGCAATTCAGAAAAATCATTTCTTTTACTGGCGACCGCACAGGATGGTAAAGCGGTTCTTACGTGTTATATTTCAAAAGAATTGGCAGCCGAAGGAAAGTTGCACGCCGGAAATGTGGTGAAAGAACTCGGAAAGTACATCCAGGGCGGGGGCGGTGGTCAGCCGTTTTTCGCGACTGCGGGTGGTAAAAATCCCGCCGGGATTGAGGAAGCCTTACAAAATGCAAGGAAATTTGTAGAATAAAATGGAATTTAGAACGCCGGTATCGGTAAAAGATGAGGAACCCAAAATAGATTATTCTTCAAAGATTCTATTGCTGGGCTCATGTTTTGCTGAAAACATTGCTGAAAAGTTCGATTATTTTAAAATCAGAAATTTTAGCAACCCTTTTGGTATTTTATATCATCCGGCAGCTATCGAGAGACTTATTTTAAATTCTTTGCAGAATTTTGAATATACAGAGAAAGATATTTTTCAGCGTAGTGGTATTTGGCATTGCTATGATGCACATTCCCGATTAAGCAATTTAAACAAAGAGCAGCTCTTAAAAGAACTAAATCTTCAGTTAAAAAACACAAAAGAGTATCTCGAGCAGGCAACACATTTAATTATAACCTTAGGAACTGCCAGGGTTTATAATTTAAAATCATCAGGTAAACCGGTAGCAAACTGCCACAAAGTTCCTCAAAAGGAATTTGTAAAGGAATTACTGTCGATTTCTGAAATCAAAAAATGTCTTTTTACTATCATTTCGGAAGTAAAAAAAGTGAATTCCTCAATCAATTTAATCTTTACTGTTTCACCAATACGACATGTCCGGGACGGACTGATCGAAAATTCCATAAGCAAAGCACATCTTCTGTCCGCGGTTAACGAAGTAATTAGCGAAGAGAAGTTTTCCTATTTTCCTTCCTATGAAATCATGATAGACGAATTGCGGGATTATAGATTTTATGCCGACGATCTTATTCATCCCTCCCGCATGGCGATAGAATTTATTTGGAAAAAATTTGTGAAATCCCGATTTTCTTCTGAAGGCATTTCGCTTTTGAAAGAGGTCGAAAAAGTGCAGAAGGCGATTTCTCACAAACCTTTTAATAAAGATTCCGAGAGCCATAAAAAATTTCAGGAAAACCTGAAAATGCAGATAAAAGCCCTGGAAAGAAAGATTCCATACCTAAGCTTTTCGAAAGATTTTACTTACAAATGAAAAAAAAATACCCGTTTTAAGTATAATTATGATCTTTGAGAGAATAAGCTGTAATGTCTTTAATTCCAACCGTTAACGCTTCTTTAACAATTCATAAATAACTGATTAGCATAAATTTAATGTCTAAAACAGCAAAGTTTATTGTTGGTGTGAACTTTTTTTTTGTATTTTTATTCCTGCTTTGAAGATGTAATTATTATTAAAGCGATTTAATTATAAGATGTTTTTAGAGCGATGTTTCTAAAATTTGTTGGGGTAGATTTTAGAATTTAAAGCAAATGGACGGGTGGGGCCGTCCATTTG